>NZ_WQPP01000016.1:0-205 GCF_018785345.1 Clostridium sp. MCC345 | reverse complement strand
CACTTTTACCGCCCCGGACAAAAGGCGGACATTTGTCCGACATTCGTCCACCAGAGATAGAGTTAGAGAAAGAGATAGAGTTAGAAAAAGAGAGAGAGGGAGAAACGGGACACCCCGCCCCTGCCGCTTATGGCAGATACAACAATGTGATACTGACCGATACAGAGCTTTCCGGGCTGAAAACAGAGCTGCCCGACAAGTGGGA
>NZ_WQPP01000015.1:0-1871 GCF_018785345.1 Clostridium sp. MCC345 | reverse complement strand
GGTGACCAGCAGCCTGTGAATATCAATGGGCGTGTTATGGTTCCGGTAAGAGCAGTGGCAGAAAAAATGGGCTGGGATGTAAGTTTTGAGAAATACTCAACAAATGACAGTCCGGTGGTAAACGGACGTTTTCAAGAGTATAATCATGTTTCTTTGAATAAAACGGTAAAAGAGGATAAGGATTTAGACAGAAAATACTTATATTTTACAACAATTACTATTGAGAAAAAGACTATTATCTCTGGTAGCTCCGGTCATCTTGAAGAAGAAAAGGCATTGGTTGCTGATCCTGTAGTTAAGAATGGTAGAACATTACTCGGCATTAGGGATCTTGCAAATGGATTGAATGCAGATGTTCAGTGGGATGGAGCAAGAAAAGAGGTCAAACTTACAACCAAGCCTGTAGAGCAATATCCTAACTATGATAAACTGCTGAAGTATATCGAAGAATACAGAAAAGCTGTAGGTGAGCAGACAGATAAACAAAAGGAGCAGCAAGAACAGCAAAAGCAGGAGAAAGTAGACGTTACAAATGAAAGTAGCTATGCTGAGCAGATGTTGCGTTTGGTAAATGAGGAACGTGAAAAAGTTGGGGTTTCTCCTCTTGAGTTAGATTCTACATTAACAGCGGCTGCACAAATTAGAGCAAAAGAAATTATAGAAGTATTCGATCATACCAGACCTAATGGTAAAGCTTGTAAAACTGTATTGGAAGAATTAGGGTATGAAGGAGACTATGCTGGCGAGAACATCAGTAAAGGTACTTTCGAGGAACCGGAAAGTGCAATGGAATTATGGATGGATTCTAAAGGTCATCGAGAGAATATCTTAAATCCTGATTATAAGTACCTCGGTGTTGGCTCTGATTTTGAAAGTGAAAGTAACGGTCTATTTGATGATATAGTGAGTTATTGGGTTCAAATCTTTGCAAGATAAAAAACTTAAACATTATAGCGAAAGAGATACGAAAAAAATCGTATCTCTTTTCTATTTGCAAGAAAAGAAAGGGTGAAGAAGTATGCAAAAAAAGAAAAGATTTCTTGCACTTTTGCTTGCTCTGGTAGTTGCACTGCCTTTTATTCAGTCACCACTTATTGCACAAGCGGCAGGTGAAGGTAGTGTAACGAGAAAAATCACAGTAGTAAAGGGAAAAGACATCAACGATATGTAGTATACAAATGTATATTTATGATATAAAAAATATGAAAAAACGTGGTTTTTATATTTGAAAATAGCGAAAAAACGTGCAAGATATAATTGGAAATTTTGAGAAAAATGTGATATACTAAATTTGAAAAGGAGGGGATACTTTGAGAAGAACAGCTATGGAAAAATTAGTGGCATGGAAATCAAGTGATGAGCGTAAGCCAATGGTTTTAAAGGGAGCCAGACAGGTTGGGAAAACTTGGTTGATGAAAGAGTTTGGTAAAAACTACTATAAGAGCTTTGTATATTTCAACTTTGATGAAGAAGATGAGTTAAAATCAATCTTTGAAACCAATAAAAATCCGCAGCGTATTATAGAGCTGCTGTCAATGATTGCCGGGGAAAAAATACATCCATTAGATACACTGGTCATATTTGATGAGGTGCAGGAATGTCCGGAGGCATTAAATGCGCTGAAATACTTTAAAGAAAAGGCAAATGAGTACCATGTTATTGCTGCCGGGAGCCTTCTGGGAACACTTCTTGCAAAGCCGAAATCATATCCGGTTGGAATGGTAAATTTATTAGATATTTTTCCTTTGACTTTTGAGGAGTTCTTGGGGGTAACAGATGCACCCTTGTTCACTTATTATGAGGGTATCCATAAGGAACAGCAGATAGAGGAAATCTTTCATAATAGACTTTTGGAAGCCTATAACAATTAT
>NZ_WQPP01000014.1:0-2908 GCF_018785345.1 Clostridium sp. MCC345 | reverse complement strand
ACGGAGAATGAAGCTCCGCAGGACGCACTACTCTCGACAGAGAGTATAGAAGTGCGCCCTTTAGTTCCTAAAGGGATTTTCTTCTGACCCAAATTATATAAAATGTAGATCAAGACATTTCTAAGAGGTACTCTCAGATTTTCACAACATAAGGTTCATCTTCAATAATACCCTGATCGTGGGTAACAATGATAACCGTTTTACCTTCTTCATTGAGTTCGTGCAATAACCTCATAACAATATCTCTATTTTTCTTGTCAAGTGAGCCAGTAGGTTCATCTGCCAAAACAACAGAACATTTTTTCATCATAAGACGAGCTAAAGCAACTCTCTGTTGTTCACCACCGGAAAGCTGATAAACTTTTTTGTTAACTTCCTTTGATAACCCCACACGATTAAGAGCTTCTTTAAGTGATACTTTAGTTCGGCTTGATTTTTTAATCAAACTTAAATTTTCTTTAACTGTCTTATTTTCAAGCAGTGCAAAATTCTGAAAAAGAAACCCCACTGTATCCGCAAAAAAACTGTTTTTATTTTTAAGCCGGGTAATATTCAGCCCTTCGATTATGATACTGCCGCTATCCGGTTTTTCGATACCACCAATCATATTGAGTAAAGTGCTTTTTCCACTGCCGCTATCGCCGCTGATTACTACAAAACTTCCATCCGGAATTTCTAAATTAAAGTTAGAGAAAATTATTTTCTCTCCAAATGCTTTATTTAAGCCACGAATTATAATCATAAACATCCTCCCTTCAATGACTTTGAGATATTTGTTTTTTCAACCCACATAATATTTGTGAAAATGATTGCCATTTCAATAATGGTGAGCAACGCTCCAATCAGTAAAGCAATCCCGACACTTGCGTTAGATATAAAAATTGAAACAATGCAAATCAATATCACAACGGCTATATTTTCTAAGAGATTAACGGAAATAAATCTTTTGTGCCTTTCATAAAAGCGATAGCCCAAAACCTTTTTGAGGGAGATTTCCATCGCATTAAGTCTAAATTCCATTTTCACTTCAGATATGATGATAGCGATATCTAACAGCAATACTAATACGCAAAGAGAGCTTATAAAGCCAATCAGTTTCACGAGGAAACTATGACTATAAATGTAATCCTCTCCGACATTCGTCAGCATAAAATAGTGTGAACCAAGCTGTTCTGAATATTTTTTCGCAACACTGCGAATTGTGCTTTCATCGCATCCGTAGATTACCTCACCATTATATGTTCCTGTTTCGATATAACTTCCATTTAAAGCAACAGCCTCATTTGCCTGATAAATCACAATCGGATTTGTTACTCTTGACAATCCGTCAATAGCCTCTTCTCTGTTCGAATTGAGATAATAAAATTGTTCTCTGCCAGAATATTCTTTATAAACAACACGCAGTTCTTCTGCATTTTGGGTAAGAGAGCCAATTTCCTCTTTTGCGATATCTTTGTATGATTCCGCATTTCTTCCCTTTGGCACGAAGACCACGATATCCTCTTTTTCATCATCTTCAGTAAGCATATCAGAAAACCCTTGTAGCATATCTCTGGCATTATGATTTACAAAAATATAATTATCCGTATCGCTTATCCGGCTGCCTATGCAGACCACCGGATTTATCGTGTTGTATTCATTTTCGTAAAGGTCATTCCAAAATTTGCTCTCTTTGGATTCCTCCTCATTTTCTTCAAAAGGAGGTTCAATCTGCATAACTCCAAAATAATAATCATTATAATGATTTTCTAAAAGAGTAGTGTTTGTAAGTAAATTACCTTGAATGCTACTGAGATTTGTAGTTATTGTAAAAATTGTCATAGCAGTAGCAAATACTTTAAGACCGTTCAGAAGATAAAACATACCTTTTTTATCTGAAGCATTGGCAAAGGCTTTTTTTACATCAAAGCGGACAAAAGCAGCATAAGGAATTACGGAAAGAACTGCTCCGGCACAATACACTGCCAAAATGAGATGATCTTCATACGCTCCCGATATAAATTGAGAAACAAGCAACTTTGCTAAGACGAATAATGCAGCATATGAAATCATATCAGCCACTACAGCTTTTAGAGCAATCACAGCAGCATTTTCGCCCAGAGAAGCTCGTACAACTACTTCCTTTTGCCTGCGTATCACCTCAATCATATTAAGTACAATCATCAATATGGCAACCAGGCCCCAAACAATGAACATCATATCAGTTTCGGTTGATTGCCAAAACTCTGGCTGCGATATAGAATATTCTTTTGCCAAATCTTGATATGTGGCAATAATGTCATCATCATCACCGATATAGCTGACCATTATTTCCTGTCCATTGCCTGTGTTTTTTGCTTCTCTAAAATCTTCAAATTCTATTACGGTGATTCCACCTATCAAAGCCGTATATGTTTTTTCCTCAATATCCATTGTGCTTTTAAGACTATCCCGAACAACGGTATCATCACCATAAATATAAAGTCTTGTCTGATAATTAGAAACTCTCTGATTAAAAGTCGAAAAAATATGAACACCATGCTTCTCAGCTGTATCTTCTGCATTGGCTAAAAATGAATCCATATCGTCATTAGTAGTTGTGTATCTGGACGATAAATAATAAGCACCATTAAAGTTCCAGAGCATATTTTGATATACTTCAGCTTGCATAACAAAAGCAAAAATAATCGTAATCAACAGCAATATATTTCTTATATGTTTCATTTGAAATTCTTAAACCTCCTTTGAATAGGTAACAGACACACGATTGCCCAAAATACTAATATGGATTTTTTCATACAACCACATTCTCTTGTTAGATTCTAATTTTCCGTTTTCTTTATTCGCATAAATTATACCATAAAACTTGTGAACAATTCTACCGCAACTTTGGACTATATGAGAAAAGTCCGAACAGTTTTCTGCCCGG
>NZ_WQPP01000013.1:0-1036 GCF_018785345.1 Clostridium sp. MCC345 | reverse complement strand
ATTAGCTGTTTGCTTTTGCTGCTTTGTATTTTCTTACAGCGTCAGCCAGTTTAGGCAGGATCTGCTTCAGATCGCCAACGATACCCAGGTCAGCTACTTCAAAAATAGGAGCGGATTCGTTCTTGTTGATAGCGATGATCAGTTCGGAGTTTTCCATACCTGCAACGTGCTGGATAGCACCGGAAATACCGCATGCCATGTACAGGTCGGGACGTACTGTCTTACCTGTCTGACCAACCTGTCTGTCTTTTTCAATCCAGCCAGCGTCTACACATGCTCTGGAAGAACCAACTTCTGCGCCCAGTGCATCAGCCATATCTCTGATTACATCAAAGCCTTCTGCGGAACCAACACCACGACCACCGGAAACAATCAGTTTTGCTTCTGTCAGGTCAACGGATTTCTTGTCGGATTTAACAGCTTCAACGATTTCAACGTTCATGTCTGCTGCTGTGAAATCTACCTTGAATTCAACCAGTTCGCCTTTTCTTGTTTCGTCCTTTGCGATCATTTTCATAACGCCGGGACGTACAGTTGCCATCTGAGGTTTTGTTCTGGGGCACATCAGTGTAGCCATGATGTTACCACCGAATGCGGGACGAGTCATCAGCAGAGCTCTTTCGGGTGTTGCGTTACCCATTGCTGCTTCCTTGTCCAGTTCTTCCTGTGTCTTAGCCATTCTCAGACCTGTTGTATCTGCAACCAGACCTGTTTTTACACGAGATGCTACACGGGGAGCAACGTCACGACCGATGGAAGAAGCACCGAACAGCATGATTTCGGGATCAAATGCTTTGATAACTTCGCAAACAGCCTTTGTGTAAGGTTCTGTTACATAGTCCTTCAGCATGGGATCGTCAACCAGGACAACCTTGTCAGCACCATAGTGGAAGATTTTGTCAACTTCGCCTTTGATATCATGACCCAGCAGTACTGCTACTACGTCATCCTTCAGATCTTCTTTCAGTCTTGTAGCTTCACCAACAAGTTCCAGACCTACGTTCTGAACCTTGCCGTATCTCTGTTCCATTACTAC
>NZ_WQPP01000012.1:0-106955 GCF_018785345.1 Clostridium sp. MCC345 | reverse complement strand
CCAGGATCAAACTCTTATGTTAAAGTTTTGTTCCTAACCAGTTCTTCTGGCTAACTCCGGTTTTTCTAAACCGGCAAAATCAAGTTCATTATCTCGTCAGTTCGCGTTGTCTTTTCGCTTTGCGAAAACCGCTCCATTCTTCGCTATTCAGCGCCTCCCGCAACCTTCGGTCACATGGTCGCGCTTCATAATCAGCTCAGAACTACTCTGACAGAATTGACTATGGGTTGTGTTTATTCATATCCATTGTTCAGTTTTCAAGGATCAATCTGCTTTTCAGCAGCGAAGATTATTTTATCAAATCTTCATTTTCTTGTCAAGTATTATTTTTTATACCTGATTCGATTTTGTTTGCTGTTTTTCGACAGCGAATGATATTTTATCAAGTATCATTCAGTTTGTCAAGCACTTTTTTATTTATTTTTCTGTGCCTGTTTTCGCTGTTTATGTCAGCGGATATCAGTATATCATCCGCAGTCCCGCTTGTCAATGTTTTTCTTTTCAAACATTCGCTGTTGACCAATGCCTATACTCTTTTTCCGACTGCTTTCGTGCAGCGACATTTATTTATTATACACGCTTAACACAAAATGTCAACACCTTTTTTCACCTTTTTTCGATATTTTTTCCTTCCCCTCAAAATAAGGAAAAGGCAGCCCTTTTTCCCTAGGAATCAAAGCTGCCTTTTTCATAATAATACCTTTTTTAGTCACACTTATTTGTCTTGTTTGTTTTATTGGTTTTATTTGTCTTTTCGTTTTTGCCGGTATCAATGCTGTATTCCTGTGCAAATTCTGTTCTGTTCATGCCCTTCTGGTTGTTCTTTTCCGTTTTGTTTGTTTTGTTATTGTTTTTGTCCATGACTATGACCTCCTGTCATCCTTCTTTTTTCTCGGCGAGCATCTCTCGCAGTCATAGTATGTCTCGTCTTTCTCATTTTATTCGTTTTCCTTTTATTAGGATTTTTTCTCTGTTTCTTCTTTATTATATAACAAAAAAGAGGGTTGCCCCTCTCCTTGTCGAAATTTCATTTTTAATTGTCTTTTGTTTCGATGCACTGCTCCTTATGGAACACCTTAGACAAATCCGTATTGCCGACATTGTTCTTCATCGCGGTATCCGCCTGCACATTCTGCATACGATAATAATCCATCACGCCCAGATTGCCGCTGCGCAGTGCTTCTGCCATCGCACGAGGAACCTCTGCTTCTGCTTCCACAACCTTTGCCTTCATGTGTTCCACTTCCGCTCTCATTTCCTGCTCCTTGGCAATCGCCGTCGCGCGGCGTTCTTCCGCCTTCGCCTGTGCAATCTGCTTGTCCGCTTCCGCCTGCTGAATCTGCAGGTGTGCGCCGATGTTTCTGCCAATATCCACATCTGCAATATCAATAGACAGAATCTCAAATGCAGTACCGTTATCCAGACCCTTTGACAAAACTGTTCTGGAAATCAGATCGGGGTTTTCCAATACGCTCTTATGACTCTGAGAAGAACCAACCGTTGTAACAATACCCTCGCCAACTCTGGCAATAATCGTTTCTTCGCCTGCACCGCCGACCAGTCTGCTCAGATTCGCTCTCACTGTTACCTTCGCAATCACCTTCACCTCGATGCCATCAATCGCAACGGCAGAAATCCAAGGTGTTTCGATAATCTTAGGCGTGACGCTCATTTTTACAGCTTCAAAAACATTCCGCCCTGCCAGATCAATCGCTGCCGCACGTTCAAAGGAAAGATCCAGATTTGCTCTGTGCGCCGCAATCAAAGCATCTACAACGTTATCCACACGACCGCCGGAAAGCAGATGGGATTCCAGCTGATTTGCGTTAACATTCATCCCTGCCTTCTGCGCCTTAATCAAAGGACGAATAATCTTATCCGCACGCACCCGACGCAGACGCATCCCGACCAGCGAAAAAATATTTACCCTAACGCCTGCGGAAACCGCGGAAATCCATAACCCCAGGGGAACAAAGCTCAGGAAAATCCCCACTATCACCAGAATGACAATCAGCGGAATAATAAAACCAAAAATTTCAAACATCTCATACGCCTCCTTTTATGCTTCGCATACCTTTACAATCACAGTTTTCCCCGTGATTTGCACAACCTGCACCTTTTCGTCTCTGTCAATAAAATCACCCTGCGAACAGACATCGATCATCTTCCCGTCAATCTCTGCCACGCCAAAGGGACGCAGCGTCGAATGTGTCACACCTGTCTGTCCCAGCAGTCCCTGCAGAGCATTTTCATCAAAGTCCTTCGCTTCCTGCTTATCCTTTAATACAATCTTATTGTACAGTCCACTTTGCTTTGCCAGAAATACCATTGCAAAAAATACAGCCACAACTGCAACCAGCATGATTAAAAATAGAATCAATCCGTAAATCTTAAACGTCAGCGCAAGCGAGCCGAAAAGGGAGATTGTACCCAAAATGCCAAACAGACCAAACCCCGGCATTAGAATCTCTGCAAAAATCATCACTAAACCGAGAACCGCCAAAACAACAATCCATGGAAACATTTCTTCAACCTCCTTTATGCAGTTTTTTACCCTATCTAGGCAAAGTATATTCGCATGGAGCAAATATGCCCTTCTTGACTTTATAGTATCATAAAAAGTAATTCGCTTGCAATGGATTTTAAAAACTGTAAGATTTTCTTAAGAAATTATCCCCATTTACAGAAGGGAGATGAAGCTCCTTCATCTCCCTTCTGTTTTTTGTGTTTCCCTTTTTTATATTTCTCTCGTCACCGGTACGATGATATTTTCGCCCGTCCGTATGTTCGCTGTTTTCAGCCCGTTCACCTCACAAATTGCATCAACCATCTGTTCGGTTTTCTGTCCCTCTGCTTTATATTCCTTCGCGATATCCCAAATCGTATCGCCCCTCTGAATCTCCACAGACTCATAATACGTTTTTGTTTCTCTTCCCTTCTGCGCGCCCATGGCAAAGGTTCCCAAGCAGAGAATCAACGCCAGTGTCAGCAGCAGAAATACGTTTTTTCTGATTTTTCTGGATTTCCTTACGACCCTTCTTTGTGTTCTTCTTTCCATGCTTTCGCCCCCATTCACTCCGAACATTTCTTCGTTTTATGCTTGTATATTACACGAACATCTATTCCTTGTCAATACTTTTTTGCATTTTTTGCGAACATAGGTTTGATTTTGTATCAATTCCATGCTATAATGAAAAACAACATCGGGAATTGCCGAAGCTCCGGCGATTTCCGTTCCTCGGCAGGATATTTCTGCCATCGACTTGATAATTCCCATCTATTTGGATACAATCATAAGGAGTGAGTATATGAGTGAGCTGTCCGCAAAGCAAAGACAAATTCTGGAATATATGAAAGCAGAAGTGCGGGAAAAGGGCTACCCCCCTTCGGTACGGGAAATCTGTGATGCCGTTGGGCTGAAGTCCACCTCAACGGTGCATGGGCATCTGTCCCGTCTGGAAAAGAAGGGGCTGATTCGCCGCGACCCAACCAAGCCCAGAGCCATTGAAATTCTGGATTCCGACTTTGATGCACCCCAGCGTGAATTTGTGAATGTGCCGATTGTCGGCAATATCACCGCCGGCATCCCGATTCTTGCCGTGGAAAATATCGAGGATACCTTCCCGATTCCCGTGGATTATATTCACAATGACACCGTGTTTATGCTTCGTGTCAAGGGGGAAAGCATGATTGAAGCAGGCATTTTTGATAAGGATTTGATTCTGGTTCGCCAGCAGCAGGATGCCAATAACGGCGATATCGTTGTTGCCTTAATCGAGGATTTTGCAACCGTCAAAACCTTCTATAAGGAAAAGGATTTCATCCGCCTGCAGCCGGAAAACCCCTCTATGTCACCCATTATCGTAAAGGACGTTGCCATTTTGGGCAAGGTCATCGGTCTGTTCAGAAAATTCTAAGGAGAGATGAAAGTATGTATGGTTATGTAAAGGTCGGTTCCGCTGTACCGAAGCTGCGGGTTGCCGATTGTGTCTATAATAAAGAGGAAATCTTGAAGCTGGTGGAGGCAGCCGCCGCAAAGCAGGTGCGTGTGCTGTCCTTCCCAGAGCTTTCCGTTACAGGCTATACCTGTGCGGATTTGTTCTTTCAAACACCGCTTCTGCACGCCGCCGAGCAGGCAATTCAGGAGATTGCAGAAGCAACAAAAGCACTGAATATCTTCCTCCTGATTGGTGCGCCCATCGCTGTGGATAATCAAATGTTCAACTGCGCTGTTGCCCTCTACAAGGGCAAGCTTCTGGGTATCGTCCCCAAAACACATATCCCCAACTATAGCGAATTTTATGAAGAACGCTGGTTTGCCTCTGCGGATGACCTTTTGACGGAAGAAATTACTTATGCAGGGCAGAATGTTCCCATCGGCGCAGACCTGATTTTCGCTGCTGCGGATTTCCCTGCACTGAAAATCGGCGTGGAAATCTGCGAAGACCTCTGGGTACCCATTCCCCCCAGCTCCTATCTGAGCCTGTACGGCGCAACGCTGCTGCTGAATCTTTCCGCAAGCAATGAGCTTGCCTCCAAGCCCGGCTATCGCCGTCAGCTGGTGTCTCAGCAGTCCGCGCGCTGCCTGTCCGCTTATGTGTACACCTCCGCAGGCACAGGCGAATCCACACAGGACGCTGTATTCAGCGGACACAGCATGATTTACGAAAACGGCACGCTTTTCGCGGAAACAGAATCCTTCTCTCGCGAAAGCCAGTTTGTTTATGCCGATATCGACGTAGAAATGCTGATGAGCGAGCGCAGAAAGCACACCACCTTCATGACCCATCTGCAAAAAGCAGAGGCACAGAAATTCTATCGCCAGATTTTCTTCGATATGGCAGAGGACACCACACTGGACAACTGGAGCAGACCCCTGTCCAATGTCCCCTTCACCCCAACCACAAAGCTGGATGCACGCTGTAAAAATATTTTCGCCATCCAGACAACAGGTCTTGCAAGACGCATGGAGCATACCCATGCCGATTCTCTGGTGATTGGCATTTCCGGCGGTCTGGATTCCACGCTGGCACTGCTGGTCTGTGCAAAAGCCTGTGATTATCTCGGCATTGACCGCACCCATGTCATCGGCGTAACCATGCCCGGCTTCGGCACAACGGACAGAACCTATCAAAACGCCCTGACGCTGATGCGTTGCCTTGGCATCACCATGAAGGAAATTCCTATCCGCGATGCTGTCATTCAGCATTTCAAGGATATCGACCATGATATCAGCCTGCATAATGTTACTTATGAAAATGCACAGGCGCGTGAACGCACCCAGATTCTGATGGATTTGGCAAATAAATACAATGGTCTGGTTGTTGGTACAGGCGATTTATCCGAGCTGGCTTTGGGTTGGGCAACCTATAACGGCGACCACATGTCCATGTATGGTGTCAATGGCGGCATCCCTAAAACACTGGTGCGTGTTCTGGTAAAATGGGTCGCAACAAACGGCGAGGTAGACGCAGAGGCATCCGCTGCTCTGTTGGATGTACTGGATACCCCCGTCAGCCCCGAACTGCTGCCTCCAGATGAAAACGGGAAAATCAACCAGAAAACCGAGGATTTGGTCGGCCCCTATGAGCTGCACGATTTCTTCCTTTATCAGATTATCCGCTTCGGCTATCATCCTGCAAAGATTCTCTTCCTTGCAGAAAAAGCCTTTGCCGGTGAATATGACAGAGCAACCCTTCTGAAATGGCTCAAGAATTTCTACCGCCGTTTCTTTATCCAGCAGTTCAAGCGTTCTTGTCTGCCCGATGGCCCGAAGGTTGGGGCATTGTGCCTGTCTCCCAGAAGTGACTGGCGAATGCCTACCGATGCAGTCAGCCGCATTTGGATGGACGAGGTCGAAAAGCTGTAATTTTATACAAAAAAGCTGAGATATCTATTACAGACACCCCATTTGTTAGACAGTATACTGTTTCACAGGTGGGGTGTTTTCCTATCTCAAAAGAGCTGCCAGGCAAACGATACTGCATCGGAATTTAAGAAACCGACAGTACCGGCAATACCGAAGGAGAAGCCTCGCCGCCGCAGAATAAGCCGAATAAAGGCAAATTTTAAGGGCCTATCGCCTGCAATATACAGACAATAAGCCCTTTCGGTTGCTTGAATTGTTTTGCTGAAAAATATTTGTCTAGCCCTTCGGGGTGCCACTCAACGGAGATACCCCATTTCCTTTTTATTTATAAACACGAACCTTTTCAATACGATTCTTATCCATTTCCTCAACCACAATCCGCAGTCCATCCGTCTCAATCACCTCGCCGTTTTTCGGAAAATCCCCTAAAAGCTGAAGAATATACCCTGCAATGGTATCCACTTCCTCGCTTTCCAGCTCGGTACCGACAATTTCATTGAAATCCTCCAGACGGGTGCTGCCGTCCACCACGAATTCGTTATCCTTGATGACCTCGATTTCATCTTCCTCATCATCGTATTCGTCTCCGATTTCTCCGACAATTTCCTCAACAATGTCCTCTGTTGTAATCATACCGGATGTGCCGCCATATTCATCCAGAACGATTGCAACCGCCAGACGGCTGTTTTTCAGCTCCGCCAGCAGCTCATCCAGAGGCTTGCTTTCGTAGGTGAAAAATGGCTCTCTCATATATTTTTCTGCCGAGAAGGTCGCTTCATCCAGATAGAAAATATCTTTGACATACAGAATACCGACAATATCATCCAAGTCCTCGCCATAAACAGGCATACGGGAAAAACCCTCCTCCTGCACCTGACGGACGTATTCCCCATAGGTCACATCCAACGGAACCGCAACGATATCCGTTCTGGGTGTCATGACATCCTTCGCCTTGGAATCCCCGAAATCGAACACGTTGTTAATCATTTTTCTTTCGTCTAGCTCCAGCACGCCCTCTTCATGGCTGACATTGACCATGGTTTTCAGCTCTGCCTCTGTAATCAGCGGTGCTTTTTCATTCGGATTACATCCCAGAAGACGAATCAAACCGCCTGTCACCACATTCAGCACTGCAACCACAGGGCGGAACACCAGCACACAGAAGGAAATAATCTTTACCACTGCAAGAGCAACCTTTTCCGCCTTCTGCGCCGCAATCGTCTTAGGAGTAATTTCCCCGAAAATCAGAATGATAACGGTAATCACAATGGTCGCAATCCCCGCTCCGCCGGAATTGCCGCGGAAAATCTGAATTGCCAATGTGGTTGTCAGGGCAGACGCGCCGTTGTTTACTAAGTTATTCCCAACCAAAATGGAACTCAGCAAGCGGTTCGGGTCTTCCAGCAGACGCATAATCAAATCCGCATTTTTTACATTTTCCTCCACCATATTCCGCAGACGAATCCTGCTCAGGGAAGTCAGCGCCGTTTCCGATGCGGAAAAAAACGCAGAACAACATACCAAAAAAATCAATAAGCCAATTAACACTGGACTGCCGTCCATACGGTCATCACTCTCCATATCTCTCAAATGTTTTCTATATATCTGAATAGTTTACTATAAAAGTGACTTTTTTGCAACAAAAACTCCTTTGTACAAAACCCAATCCTTGTAGCAAACAAAAAAATATGTTAGGATATAAAGGATGTTATACAACAGATTTTTCAAAGGAGCGGGAAATGCCTATGAATGTATCATGCAGATTGCTGTAAAAAAATGGAATCTCAATTAAAAACTTAGTAGTTTTATCGTATGGAAAGGAAGAAGAAAATGGAAAAGAGAAACGGGAAGGCATTGCTTCCCATATTCGTATTTGTTGTTTTATATTTAGGTCTTGGCATATTGTTTGAATATGGCCTGCGCATCGAAATGGGCTTTTACAAAATCCCTGTTGTTGTCATATTTCTGATTGCCCTGCTTGTTGCCTGTCTGCAAAACCGTTCCCTGCAGCTCAATGATAAGCTTGCCGTTATGGGCACCGGCATCAGCGACCCGAATATTATCACGATGATTCTCATCTTCATGCTGGCAGGGATTTTTGTCGGCGTTGTCGGCAGATCCTCCGCAAACAGCGTTGCCTACTTCATTCTCTCTCTGATTCCACCACAGTTCGCGGTTGCGGTGCTTTTCATCGTCAGCTGTCTTGTATCGCTCGCCATGGGCACCTCTGTCGGCACAATTACGCTGATTGTCCCCATCGGCATTGCTGTTGCAAAGGCATCCGGCTTTTCCGTGCCTCTTTGCATTGCTTCTGTCATGAGCGGTGCAATGTTCGGGGATAACCTGTCCTTTATTTCGGATACAACCATTGCTGCCTGCAACGGACAACAGATAAATTTAAGGAAAATTTCTTTATCGCCCTGCCTGCGGCGATTGTCAGCGTAATCATTATCTTTGTTCTTTCCGTAAAAAGCTATAATGGCGGCTTTGTTGCGGAAAAATATAACCTGATTCAGACCATTCCCTATATTCTGGTACTGATCGGCGGCATCGTGGGACTGAATGTGTTCCTTGTACTGATTATCGGTGTCATCAGTGGCTCTGTTATCATGATTGCAACCGGCATGATTGCGCCAACCGATTTGCTTGGCAATATGGGCACCGGTGCCGCAGGGATGTTTGAAACCAGCATGGTTGCAATTCTGGTTGCCGCTATCTGCGCACTCATTAAGGAATACGGCGGCTTTGCCGCTCTCCTGCATTGGATTAAGCAGGTCTTTAAGGGCAGAAGGGGCGGTCTGCTCGGCATGGGCTTATTGGTCGGGCTTATGGATATCGCAACCGCAAATAATACCGTTGCCATCGTTATGGCAAACCCCATCGCAAAGGAAATGTCCAAGGACTACGGCATCAGCAGCAGAAAAGCTGCCTCCATTCTGGATACCTTCTCCTGTGTATTTCAGGGTATCCTGCCCTACGGTGCGCAGATGCTCGTTGCCATCGCCGCCGCATCCGGTTTGGGCGAAACCGTCAACGCATTTGAAATCATGCCGAAGCTGTTCTATCCTTATATGCTGCTCATCAGCTCTCTTCTGTTCATCTTTTTCGGAAAGGAAAAGCAGAAATAAGCGGTTCAGCCACAGGATGTTCTTCCGCAACCGCAGAAGACCTTCTATAAGAAACGAAAAAATAAATATTTTAAGGGTGTCGAAAAAGTCGACACCCTGTTTTTACGCTTTATTTCTCTCAATTTCCTCCGCCAGCTCGCTCAGCTCCATCCAACGCTCCATCCGTTCCTCAAGCTTCGCCTCCAGTGCTTCCTTTTCGGCAGAAAGCTCCTGTAAATGGGTGAAATCTGTCGCACAGGCTGCCATATCCGCATCCGTCTTTGCAATTTTTTCCTCCAACGCAGCAATTTCGTCCCCAATGGTATCATATTCCCGTTGGTCCTTATAGCTCATTTTCTTGATGGGAGCCTTTTCCTTCTGCGGTTCCTCCCTTTTCACCTTAACTGCCTTTTCAGCGAAAATAGGCGTTTCCTTTTCTCTTGCCGCCTTGCAGTCGGAATAGCCGCCCTCATATTGCTTAATTCTGCCGTTGCCAAGGAAAGCAAAAATCCGTCCCATCGTTTTATCCAGGAAATATCTGTCATGCGAAACCGCAACCACCGCCCCGTTGAAATGCTCCAGATATTCCTCCAGAATCATCAGCGTTTCAATATCCAGATCGTTCGTCGGTTCATCCAGAAAGAGGATATTCGGCGCGCCCATCAGCACGCGGCAAAGGTACAGCCTTCTTCTTTCCCCACCCGAAAGCACAGAAATCGGGCCTCTCTGCATGGAAGGCGGAAAAAGAAAGCGGTCGAGCATCTGGGATGCGGTGATATGTCCGTCCGCCGTGCGGATAATTTCCGCCTCATCACGAATGTAATCAATCACACGCTGCTTCTCGTCCATATCCACGTTTTCCTGCGCGAATACACCGATTTTCACCGTTTCGCCTATCTCCACCTCACCGCTGTCAGGCTTCAGCCTTCCGGTCATAATGTTCAGCAGTGTAGATTTGCCGCAGCCGTTATCCCCGATGATACCCACACGGTCATCTCGGAGAATGATGTAGCTGAAATCCTTGATGTACGTTTTCCCGTCATACGCCTTGCAGATGTTTCTTAGCGCAATCGTCTTTTTCCCCAGACGGCTGCCGACAGAGGAAAGCTCCACGCTCTGCTTTTCCTCTGGCGCACGGATTGCGGAAACCTCCTCAAAGCGCTGCAATCTCGCCTTCTGCTTGGTGCTTCTCGCCTGCGCGCCGCGGCGCACCCATTCCAGCTCCGTCCGCAGAAAATTCTGCCGCTTGCGTTCCCCTGCGGCAATCAGCTCCTCGCGCTCTGCCTTCATTTCCAGAAACTTGGAATAGTTCGCCTGATAGGAATACAGCTTGCCCTGCTCCAGCTCCAGTGTGCGGTTTGCCACACGGTCAAGGAAATATCTGTCATGCGTCACCATCAAGAGCGCCTTGGAATATTTCTCCAAATGCTTTTCCAGCCAATCCACCGTATCATTATCAATATGGTTTGTCGGCTCATCTAGAATCAGCAAATCCACAGGTGCAATCAGTGCCGCCGCCAATGCCACGCGCTTTTTCTGTCCGCCCGAAAGCGTTTCCACCGTCTGCCCGAAATCAGAAATGCCAAGCTTGGTAAGAATCGTTTTCGCCTCACTCTCCAAAGACCATGCCTCTGCCTTATCCATTTTTTCCGCAAGCTCCGCCGCCCGCTTCACAAGCCTTTCCTCCTCAGGCGTTTTTGCAAATGCCGCCATCGTTTCCTCATATTCTCGCACCAGAGCAAGCTGCGGATTTTCTCCGCGGAACACCTGCTGCAGCACCGTTGTGCCGTCCACAAAAACGGGGCTCTGGGAAAGATAGCCGATACGCATCCCATTCATGGTAACAATCGTGCCGCTGTCCGCCTGATCCACCCCTGCGATAATCTTCAACAGGGTAGATTTCCCCGTCCCATTCACACCGATAACCCCGATTTTATCCCCTTCATGGATGCTGAAGGAAATATCATCGAAAATGACACGCGTACCGTAGCTTTTTCTGATATTTTCTGCTGTCAATAAAACCATATTTTCACTCAACTTTCTGATTCCTTCTTCGCCTTTTCCTGCTTGCCCTTCCGGATTAAAAATATCGCCGCGCAGATAATCAAACCACCCGAAAGCAGCTGGCTCACCGCAAAGGGGCCAAACATCAGCTGGTCTGTCCGCAGTCCCTCAATCCAGACTCTCCCAAGCGCATAGCCCAGAAAATATAAGCCCAGCACCTGCCCGTCAAATTTCTTTTTCGGGCGGAATTTTATCAAAAGCAAGAATAAGCAAAGATTCCAAAGCGATTCATATAAAAAGGTCGGATGCACCTGAATATAATCCACGCCGCCATAATTGACAATATGCTGCATCACCTCTGCGGAAATATCGCTCGTCCGCACCTGACTCATCTGCAAGCGCATTGCAAGCAGACCATTCGTAAAGCCGCCAAACGCTTCTCGGTTGAAGAAATTCCCCCAACGTCCCAGCATCTGCCCAAACGCAAGGCAGGGTGCAATCGTATCCGCCAGCAGCCAGAAATTGACCCCTTTCCTTTTGCAATAGACGATTGCCGTCACCACGCCGCCGATGATGCCGCCGTAAATGGCAAGTCCTCCCTCTCTGAGGGCAAATATCTTTTCGGGATGCGCGCTGTAAAAATCCCACGAAAAAATAACATAATACAGCCTTGCCCCGATAATGGCAAAAATCAGCGCATAGATGATAAAATCAACGTACATATCAGGGGACTGTCCCGTCCGCTTTGCCTCCTTCATTGCCATCAGTACCCCCAGAACCACCGCCAGCCCGATAAAAATGCCGTACCAGTAGACGTTCCTTCCGAATACCGTAAACGCCACACGGTCTAGGTGTGCAATCTCAATTCCCAGATTGGGAAACCATATTTCAGGCATAAAAATCCCTCTTTTCTCTTTGATTTTTTCTGCCGATTTTTCGGCATACCAATATTATTTTATAACAACCACCTCTTAGAATCAACCTTTCTGTTTTCCCTGCCGAAAAATTCATGCCTCCTTTGCGGCACAATAAAAAATGCCCTCCCGATAAACGTATAGAGGGCATCCTTTTTATTTCACAACCGAAAGCACCATATTTTCTTTTGAAAAGCCTTCCTTCAGCATTTTTTCCACTTCCTCCTGCCGCACGGTCTTGATGCAGGTCAAAAGGTCGATTGCCGTTGCATCCATCCGCGCCCACGCAAGCTGTCCAAAGCAGAGCTTCTGCGGTGTATCCAGCTGCCGCAGGAGCTGCCCCAAGTGCTTTTTGCGGATACGCTGAAAATCCTCCTGCGAAAAGCCTTCTTGTTGCAGGCGCTCCAGCTCCCTTCCCAGAAAATCCGCTGTTTCCTCCGGATGCGTCCCACTGCCCGAAAATGCCGCAAAGGCATACCCCTCGCCGCAGAAAAAGGCAGAGCCGAGTGCCTCATCCAGCCACTCCCATTCATACGCCTTTTGGAAAAACACACTGCTCTCCCCTGCCAGAAGCTCCATACAGAACCCTGCCGCCATCCGTTTTTTCAACCAATCCTGCTTCGGAAGCGGCGGCAGCTTGCATCCAATCTGAAACTGCGGCACAGAAAGCCTCCTTTCACACGCGCGATATTTCTCCGCAATCTCTGCATCCTCTGTCGGAAAATACACGCGTGCATCCGTTTCCCGTCTCGCAACACGCTCTGCCATCCGCCGCACCTCGCCCAAATGGATATCCCCTGCACAGATCAGCGCCATTTCGTCCGTTGTGTAATAGCATGCGTACGCCCTCTGCAAGGTTTCCTCTGTAATTTCTGCCACCGTTTCCGCCGTTCCCGCAATGCGGTTGCGGATGGGGTGCTTCCCATACATACCTTCCAGCATCTGATAATACCCCACCCACATCGGGTCATCCTCATACATCGTAATCTCGCTCACGATGATATCCTTTTCCCGCTCCGTGTCCTCCTTCGTAAAATACGGCTTCTGCACAAAATCCAGCAAAAGCCTTAAATTTTCCGTAAATTTATCCGAACAGGTAAAATAATAAACCGTCCGGTCGCCATCGGTAAAGGCATTTGCAGATGCGCCATTTTGCGTAAAGCGCGCAAAGGCATCGCCCCATTCCTGCTGAAACAGCTTATGCTCGATAAAATGCGCCGTTCCCTGCGGAAAGCAGATTTTCTCGCCATCCCTTCCCTTCCAAAACAGGTGGTTCGCCCCTCTTTGCACCAGCACCGCCGCCATCTGCTCCCCAAAACCCGTTCGAGGAAAGAGATAATACCGCAGACCGTTTTTCGTTTTGCCCTGCTCCGTTTTTTCAATCCGCATCCTGCGTCCGCTCCTTTCCCTGCAAAAGATACACCGTCTGTAATCTGAAATGCTTTGCCGCACGCACAATATCCGCCGCCTCTGTTCTTTCTATCTGCCGCAAAAGCCGCTCTGTGGTAAGCTCCTTGCCCTGCAATGCCTGCTCTGCCAGAAAATCCACCATCCCCCATGGGCTGTCCGCCAATGCGGTATATTCCCGTATCAGGCTTTCCTTTGCATGAGCAAGCTTTTCCTTGGAAATGCTGTTTTTCTTCCATTCCTCTAAGCAGAAAAGCAGCTCCGCACAGACGCGCTTGGCATCCTCTGCCCGAATCCCTGCCTGCACAAAAAAATACGGCGAAAGCGGATATCGGTACGATTTGATTTCGTAGCAAAGCCCCTCCTCCTCCCGCAGCTTCCGGAACAAAAACGAATCCGGGTCGCCGCCCAGAAGCTGATTCAGCAGCAGCAGTGCCGTCTCTCTGGTGCTGTTTCCCACATCCCCCAGAAAGCCGAGCAGAAGCCTTGCCTGTGCCGCATCTGTTTCTTCTCTCAAAAAATGCGGCTTTTCCTCTAGAATCGGTGCAGCTTCGTCCTCCGCTGCCGCCTTCCCCTTAAAATTCTGCCGCAGAGAAAGCAAGGCATCATCCTTTTCGCCGCAGAAAAAGACCTTCACCCTTGCCGTTTCCAGAAGCTCCCGATAAAATGCAAGCAGCCCCTCCGCACTGATTTCCTCCAAATCCTCCGCATAGCCGTCCCCCGAAATCGCAAGTGCTGTTCCCTTTGCGGTTTCCTCCAGGGCACGCCTGCGCGCAAATGCCTTTTTATCATCCCTTTGGTTTTCCAATTTCTGTCGCAGAATTTTTTTCTGCCGCTCCACGGCTTTCTCCGTAAAGCCATTCTGCATCGGCGCAAACAGCCGCTCTCGCAAAAACGCAAGCATTTCCTCTGTTTCCACATTTTTCAGTGTCTCCAAGGAAAACAGCAGTAACTGCCGTCCCCCCTTTTTCACCACGCTGATATCCCAATGCGCCCCAAAAAGCAGCTCCGCCTGCCTTGCCGCCCCCGTCGGGTCTTCCCCCTGCCGCAGCACCTCTGCCAGAAGGGCTGTTTTCGTTGCCGTTTCCCGTTTTAGCGGCAAATCAAAAAATAAAACCAACAGATTTGTCCGAAATTTCTGCCCCTCTGCAAAGAAAATCCTGCACCTCGGCTCATATTTCGGCTCGCATTTTTCCATCGCAACCATCCTGCCACCTCTTTTTCTTTTTCTCCTATTCTTTCTCCGGAAAAGAAAAGTATGTATGGTTGCATCCACACCACCTTCATGTTATACTTATCTACAAATTCGAAATCCTTAAGATTTTCTTACAAATGCCCTAAGGTTTTCGGACATTTCGTTTTCCGAAGCCCTTTTGTGCTACACTTCTCTTGAAAGGGAGTGTTTGTATGAAAGCAAAGGATTTGTATGATATCGCCATCATCGGCACAGGGCCTGCCGGCGCAACGCTCGCGCGACTCCTGCACCCAAAGTATAAAATCATCGCGATTGATAAAAAGAACCCCCATGGAGATGGCTTTCAGAAGCCCTGCGGCGGTCTCATCTGCACAGATGCACAGAAGGCACTGGCAAGCTTTGACCTGACCCTGCCAAAGGATGTTCTGGTCGATCCGCAGATTTTCGCCGTAAAAACGATTGATTTAAAAAATAAGCTGATTCGCCATTATCAGCGGTTCTATATCAATATGGATCGCCATAAATTCGATCTTTGGCTGGAATCTCTCCTGCCGAAAACGGTAGAGCTGCACAGCAACGCTGTCTGCACAGAGCTGAAACGGGAAAACGGCGGCTTTCTCATTTCCTATCAGGATTTGGAAACAAAGCAAATCCGCACCGTTCGAGCGAAATTTCTTGTCGGGGCGGACGGCGCAAATTCCATCGTCAGAAGAACGTTCTATCCCGAAAAGCAGCTGCGCCGGTATCTTTCCATACAGCAATGGTTCCCCGAAACACACCCGAACCCGTTTTATTCCTGCATTTTTGATCCGGAAACAACAGATTGCTGTTCGTGGTCGATTTCCAAGGATCATCAGTTTATTTTCGGCGGTGCCTTTCCTCTGGATCATGCCAGAGAACGCTTTGAACGGCAAAAGGCAAAGCTGGAGGAAATCGGGTTTCGTTTCGGCGCGCCCTTGAAAACAGAGGCATGTCTGGTGCTGCGTCCTGCGTCCTTCCGCGATTTCTGCAAGGGAGAAAAGGGAATTTTCCTCATCGGTGAAGCTGCCGGCTTTATCAGCGCAAGCTCCTTGGAGGGCATCAGCTCCGCCATCGGCAGTGCAAAAACACTCAGCGGCGTGCTGAACCACCCCCGCAGCAATCCGAATGAACGCTATTGGCAGAAAACCCTGCCTCTGCGCTTGAAATTATTCACGAAGGTGCTGAAAAGTCCCTTCCTCTATCGTTCCTTCCTGCGGAAGCTGGTGATGAAAAGCGGTATCCAAAGCATAAAAATCACAGAAACCCTTGCGAATCCTCCGTTTTTCGCAAAAAAATAAGCGTCCATAAATACAAGGAGACCTCAATGCAAAACAAATCCCTGCAAATGATAAAAGCAATTCTAAAATCTGCCTTCGGGCTGTTTCTCTATTCCTGCGGTGTCTATCTGACCGTGCAGGCAAATATCGGCATTGCCCCATGGGAATGTCTTTCCATGGCAATTTCCGGCAAGGTCGGGCTGAGCTTCGGCTTTGTTCATACCGTCAGCGGTATCATTATTCTGGGGATTGACCTGCTTTTGAAGGAAAAAATCGGCTTCGGCACAATTTTGGATGCCCTCTTAGTCGGCAATTATGTCGATTGGATTTCGTATTTCCATCCCATTCCCGTCAGCCGCAATCTCTGTCTGAGCATTATTCTTGTTATTGTCGGGCTGTTCGTGATGGGCTTCGGGCAGTATTTTTATATGTCTGCCGGGCAAAGCTGCGGCCCGCGCGATTCTCTGACAATCGCCTTGGGCAAGCGGTTCCCAAATCATCCCGTCGGTCTGGTGCAGTCCGTCATCGTCGGCGTGGTTTTGCTGATTGGCTGGGTCTTGGATGGCCCTATCGGCATCGGCACCGTCATTTCCGTTTTTGTTGCGGGAACGGCTCTGCAAATCGTTTGCCGCATCATGCACTTTGAGCCAAGAAATGTCAAGCATCTGAATCTTCTGGAAGCAACAAAGCTGCTGTTGTCGCATTAAAAAAAGGCTGTCAAAAGCGACCTTCCAAATCAGAAAACAAATCGTTCTTATATAAAAAAGCAAGAAATTCCGATTTTTCAGAATTTCTTGCTTTTTTTGCTTTCTGATTTGGATGCACCGACATCCTTCATTACTTCCAGAATTCAAAGTCCAAATCGTAAATATGAACCGTATCGCCTTCTTCGATACCCTTTTCCTCCAAGGCCTCGATAATGCCCTTTTCCTTCAAATATTTCTGGAAGAAGGCAAAGCCTTTTTCGGTATCAATATTGGTGTAGCCAATCATTTTTTCTACGCCGACACCTGTAACCACGAAATAGCCATCCTCGACCTCCTCGATGGTAAAGGGCTCCTGATCGACCTTCACTTCATCATATTCTTCGTATTCCTCCTCGAATACAATATCCTCAGGATATTCTCTCAAAATTCTGCCGACCTCTGTCAGAAGCTCATCCAGCCCCTTATTCGTTGCCGCAGAAATGGGGAACACCCTGAAGCCCTGTGGCTCATAAGCCTCCTTCAGCCGTGCCACATTCTTCTCAGAGCCGGGGATATCCGTCTTATTTGCCGCAATCACCTGTGGACGCTTCAGCAAATCCTCCTTATATTCTGCCAGCTCGCGGTTGATTTTTTCCACATTCTCCACAGGGTCATCCCCTTCTACGCCTGCCGCATCCACCACATGAATGAATACCTTCGTGCGTTCCACATGGCGCAGGAATTCATGTCCCAAGCCAACGCCCTCGCTCGCACCTTCCACCAGACCTGGAATATCCGCCATCACGAATTTGTCCCCAAAGCGTCCTTCCACAACACCAAGGTTGGGTGCCAGTGTAGTAAAGTGGTAGTTTGCAATCTTGGGGTTTGCGTTTGTTACCATGGAAAGCAGTGTGGATTTCCCAACATTCGGGAAACCAATCAGACCAACGTCCGCAATCAGCTTTAATTCCAGAATGACATCATATTCCTTGGATTTTCTGCCCGGCTCTGCATATCTGGGGGCCTGTCTGGTGGGGGTTGCAAAGTGCTGATTGCCCTTGCCTCCCTTGCCGCCGTGGATGAGGATTTTTTCCTCGCCTGCCGTTGTAATATCCGCCATTACCTTGCCGCTTTCCGCCTCACGGATTACCGTACCGACAGGCACCTTAATGATGATATCCTCGCCGTCCTTGCCGAAGCAGTTGCGCTTGCCGCCGGGTTCGCCGGGCGTTGCCACAAATTTTCTCTTATAGCGGAAATCCATCAGTGTGCTCATGCCGCTTTCGCCGACAAAAACCACATTGCCGCCCTTGCCGCCATCGCCGCCATCGGGGCCGCCGTGCGTAATGTATTTTGCTCTGTAAAAGGAAACCTTACCATCGCCGCCGTCGCCGCCCTTTACATGAATCTTGACTCTATCTACAAACATTTTCCAATTCTCCTTTCCTTCCTTGGGGCTTTGCCGCAAACCTTCTTTGCGGCGGGGTTGGAACATTTTTCTTTAAAATCAACAATATCCTTTTGATATTTCCTATAAAAGAAGACTTCACAGCTCTGCATCCGTTAGACCTGTCAAGTCTTCTTTCTGCTTTCTCTGATTGAAAAAAGGCTCCAAATGAAATGGTATTATCATTTGAAGCCTTCGCAAATCTTATTCAGCGATTTCGACAGGGTAAACAGAAACCTGTTTTTTGTCTCTGCCCTTTCTTTCATATTTTACACGACCATCAACCAGAGCGAACAGTGTATCGTTACCGCCCTTGCCAACGTTTACGCCGGGATGGATCTTTGTGCCTCTCTGTGTGTATAAGATATTGCCAGCCAGTACATACTGACCGTCTGCACGTTTTGCACCAAGTCTTTTCGCGTTGGAATCACGACCGTTCTTTGTGGAACCGCCGCCTTTATGGTGCGCGAAGAACTGAAGGTTCAATCTGAACATACTTCACACCTCCTCATGTATCAAAGTGAGATAGTTTTTGTATTCTAATGCTATATCGGAAAGCCCCATGACCAGCGTTTTCAGAAGAAGCTGTGTATCATGGTCCTCCATTCCCTCAAGGGGAAACAAGACTTTGAGATAACCGCCGCGTTTTTCATCCACATCCGCCTTGAATGGGATGTCAGTGAATTTCTCCACAGCGTTGACTGTGTTAAAACAAAGCACTGTTACCGCAGAACAAACGATATCCTCGCCTGCCTGTGCATAACCTGCGTGACCGGAAATCTCAAATCCGCAGATTTTTTGATTTTTGCGATAAATCCTTGCTTTAATCATAGCTGAAAATTACAGGGATTTGATCTGCAGCTTTGTGAAAGGCTGTCTGTGGCCTCTTTTTTTGTGGAAACCTTTTTTAGGTTTGTATTTGTAAACTACAACCTTCTTTTCCTTGCCGTCACCGATTACGGATGCTGTAACAGCGGCACCTTCCACGTAAGGAGCACCTACTTTGATATCGCCTTCCTTTGCCAGAACCAGAACCTTATCGAATTTGTATTCGGAGCCTGCTTCTACTGCCAGCTTTTCCACTGTGATGATATCACCTTCGGATACTTTATACTGCTTACCACCGGTTTCAATAATTGCGTACATGTTGACACCTCCTCGCAATTTTACTCGCTGGATACGGTAATCGGAGCCTTTCTCCGATTTTCTCGAACCTCTCCACGCGGCTGAACATACTTCAATATACTACCACACCCAAACCGCCCTGTCAACTGAATTATTCCAATTTTCCTGCATTTTTTACTGCAAAATAGGCTTTTTCATCGCCTTTTTCCTGCAACAGGCGCAGCAGAAGTGCCTGTCCCTGTCCGGTCATACATTTTTCGGTCATCGTCTGAATCTGGTATGCCTGTCTCAGCGTTGCCTCCGCTTTATTCTTGCTGCCTGCCTCGGCGTAAATCCTGCCAACGCGGTCGCAGAGTCTGCCGAAGGAGGTCGTAAATACCCCCTCCTTCGCCCCGATGGAAAGCACACGGTCAAGCAGCGTTTCCGTATCCCGCTGATTTCCCAGCTTTGCATGCAGCGCAGCCGTTTTCAGCAGCACCTTGGCAAAGCTCTGCCCCTCGCCCTCCTTGTTGCGAATAGAAAGCGCCAACGCGCTGTAATATTCCAGCTCCTTCCGAATATCTCCACCCTTCTTCGGCTTGGGCGGCATGGCATGCTCCATTTTCTGCCGCAGATAAAGCCCTCTGCGCTTTTCGTAGGTCTCATCCATTGGCAGTCCGCTCCGCTTCTGCTTTGCCTCTGCCTCCGCAAAATACGCCGCCGCCTTTTCCTCTACACCCGAAAGGCGATAGCAGTTCGCAATCGCAAGCAGATTATTTGCCGCCGCCATCTGCTCCTGCGGTGTTTCCTCAAAATTCAAATCATTCTTTTCCTGATACAGTTCGATTGCCTTTTCGTATGCCTCCTGCTTCACAAATACACGCGCCAGTGCTTCCAAGGTTCCCAGATACAGCGGATTATCCTCATCCAGCATTTCCTTGCGAATTTCTGCCGTTGTGGTAAAGACCTCCTCCGCCTCCTCCAGATTGCCTGCCGCTTCCTCCATCAGTCCAAGCTTTTCCAACGCCGTTGCATAACGGGGATGCTCTGCTCCGAAGCGTTCCTTCGCAATCTCCGCCGCCTGCCGGCAATGTCCGACCGCCGCATCGAAATCCTCCTGCCGCCGCTCGATTTCCGCCAGCAGATGCAAACACCAGAGATACATGCCGCTTTTTTCATCGCCACAGCTTTTCCGCACCTCAAGTGCCTTTCTGACAAAGCGCTCCGCCTCGTCGTATGCCTCCTGTCCTTCGTAAAGCTTGCCGATTGCCGTCAGCGTATCCGCATAGGCTGTATTCCTTCCGTCCGCAATCGTACTGCGCAGTGCCTCCGCCGCCTCATAGCACTGCAAAGCCTCCTCCGCCTTGCCCATGCTTTCATACAGCGTCCCCATCGCCATGTGGCACGCCGCAATCTGCGGATCTTCCTCGCCCAGAAGCTCCTTCTTCCGCTGCAAAGCCTTTTTGCTCAGCGCAAGTGCCTTTTTAAATTCCTTCTTGCCGCCGTAATCCACACTGAGGTTGCTCAGCGCATCCGCATAAAAAATATGCTCCTTCCCCAGCATCCGCTCCACAATCTCCAGAACCTCCCGATGCACCTCCAGTGCTCTGTCATATTGCCCGTCCTTACAGCACAGCGCCGCCAGAGAATTCAGGCTGTTGATGAAATCCAGATGCTCCTCGCTCATCAGCTCTCTGCGGATTTCCACCGCCTTTTCGCAGTATTCCACCGCCAAATCCAATAGTCCGGCCTTTTCGCAGACAGAAGCCAGCGTCAGCACGTTCATCATGTAATAAAACGTATCACAGCCGCGCGCCTTCTCAATCAGATCCAGACAAATCTCGTAATAATAGATTGCCTTTTTATAATTCCCCTTCGCCTCATAGGCTCTGGCAAGCGCCCCATGCACATCCGCCAGCTCCAGTGTAGAAAAGGTATTGTTCCTCAATGCCATCGCATGGTAGTCGATCGCCTTGTCATATTCCCCCAAAAGCTCGTATGTATTCCCGATATGGTACAGGCTGTGCAGAAAATCCGCATGCTCCCTGCCAAGCTTTGCCTCCCGAATCTCCATCACCTTCCGGTGCAGACGCAGTGCCTCCGTCTGTCGGTTCGTCTGATTGTATACAATCGCAAGGTTGTTCAGCGTGTCCGCATAGGAAAGGCTCTCTCCGCCGCAGCGCTTCTTCAGCTCCGCCGCCTGCTTGTAATATTTCTCCGCCTGCGGATATAGCTGCAAGCGGTCAAACACCATCGCCAGATTGCTCATATCCACCGCATACTCAATACAGTCGCAGTCATCGTTTTCCGCATAAATCTGCAATAGCTTATTCCCCAGAACAATCGCTTTTTTGTAGTCCCCATCCTTGTAGGCCTCAAAAAAGCTGTTCCGTACCTTCTTCATTTCTCCGATATAAAAAGCCATTTGCTTTCACCTCCGTTCCTCCATCTGCCGAAACGCCTCCTTGATGATATCGTAGGAATAGCCCTTCCGCAGCAGGAAATCAAACAGCTGTTTTTTCTTTTTTTCGTTTTCGGGCGGCCATTGTCCGCGGCTTTTTTTCTCCAGCCACCGCAGGGCATCGCTCGCCTCGTCAATCTCCGTTTCCGCAAGCACTTCCTCAATGATACGAGAGGAAACGCCCCTCTGCCGCAGCTCCAGTCCGAGCGCATAGCCGCTTTTCGGCTTGAGCCGCAGCTTTTCTCTGATATATCTGTGACAGTATTCCCTGTCATCCGCATAGCCGTATTTTTCCAGAAAGGCAAGCACCTGTGCAATCACATCCTCCGCAAACTCCTTTTCCAGAAGCTTTTGGCGAATCTCCTTCACCGTCCGCATTTTGTATCCAAGGAAACGCAAGGCCGTGTCCTGCGCCTTAATGTAAATCAGGTTTTTGCGGATAAAGGCAATCGTCTCCTCCGCCGCCTCCTGCCCCTCCTTCAGCTTGAAATACAGAATATCCTGCATAGGCAGTGCAAAGGCATATTCACCGTCAATGAAAATGTTGTATCTGCTCGGGTCACGCTTCTGCTGCGTGATGGCTGTAATCAGCATGGCACTGCCTCCTTTCGTAGTAAAATATTATACCACGTTTTTTCCTCCTGCGCCATTCATAAAAATAACCCCCTCGCCGCAGGTCGGCAAAGGGGGCAATTCGTTATTCGTCTTTATAAAAAATCATCCATAGCTGAATCAGGAAGGAAAGCACAATCAACACAATCAACCACACCGGCAGATACTCCCCGATATTCTCATAATAGCTTCCACTCAGCTTTGCCAGTCCATATCTGATATAAGTCCAGCCAAATGCCGAGGACAATCCAAGCGTCGTAAAGCCCATCGAAAGAATCAATTGCAATCTTTTCATAAAGTTATCAACTCCTAAAGAGCAGGTACATCTCCTACTCCTATTTATCTCATCATACCGGCTAATTTCTCTATTCCGATTTATCCTTCATCTGTTCTGCGAAGATGCAAACGCCGATAATTTTTATAGAAATATCCGTCAGAAGCCAAGGCAGGCTTGCATCGGCAAACCCGACCAGAGCATATAGGAACGAAACAATCCAACTGAGTATCGGCGAAAAAAAATCAGAAGCAAAGCGCCCTTTCGCGTTTTTATCATCTTCATTCCTCTCACACCCTTCTCATTTTACAGGAAATGTATTATGCTCAATCGTTCTGCATTTCTTTGCAGTTTTCGCTTTATCTTTATCTCCTGAATATCCAAAAGAAGCACCTGTAGCCACTTCATAACCATCAATTCTTGTATATTCTTTTCCTTAAATCTATCTTGTCAGAATCAATCCGCATTTTTCACATCGTTTTGCATCCACATAATAATACATCCACCAGAACGGCATCTCCTCATTTCTTTCCAATCGCTCCGCTCCCTTTGTGTTCCGTGGCTGTTTTATTTTTCCCGGCTGCGGTGTCCATACAATCTCGTGACCGCTCCCAAGGAAGCCCTCCTGCATTTCTCCTCCGCAAATCGGACATTTCATTTTCCTCTCTCCTTTAGCATCTCCTCAACGTCGCCGCCATTTTCCAGAAAGAGATATTCCTCTTTCGTCAATGCATATCCCTTGTCATCATGCACAGCAACGGCTCCTGTTATATGTGCATCTCCTTCCGGAATATCAAACTGCGGCATCTCGCCCACAGGCTCGCCCCGTTCCGGCACATCAAAGAGATAATAGCTGTCGCACATTTCATCCTGCAAGTCATGCAATTTTTCATATTCCTTCTTTTTCTCCCGATTCTCCGGATCATACTGCACATCCGTCACAAAAACGCAGAGCAGCACTCGTTCCTCATCCGCATAAACCTGTCGATACATCCCCGAATAGCTTTCCTTGACCTCATTTTCCCAATATGCCTTATCCAGATACCAGAAGGAGAAAATCTGCATATCTGCCTCCGGTGCAAAAAATTCGACCATTAGCCCATTTCCGTCCGTTTCCATGTCGGAAATATAAAACGGATTCTCCGTATATCCCTGCGGCATCCGAAACCCAATGCCGTAATCCTCATTTTCATACAGACTCTCCCTGTCTCCGTCCTTCTCATCCTTTGCCGCACCAACCCAAACTGCAAGAACCACCGCAACAATACACAGCAAAATGCCAATCGCCCATTTCCTTTGCTTCTTCATTGCCATCCCCCTCCTTTGTAGCCCTTCACAGCCGCATTTTTCCTATTTCGAGCATACAATAAAATTCCCCTCCCGTAAAGCAAATCCCGCCGCAAAATCGTTTCCCATCCGCAAAATTAAGAAATTCGTAAGAAATCCCCCCTCTTTCTCCCAAGTAACGTATACATCACAAAAAAGCCGTCCTTTGCAGAATCCCCGACAATCCCTTTCCAACAGAAAAAACTTTCCAACATAAAAAAGCCGTGGGAATCCCTTCCCACAGCCATTTTTTCTTTCCCTTATATCCAGCCTGCCGCCGAAAGCACCCCTGCCGATTGCTTCGCCTCATGAAACCCTGCCACAGCTATCGCAACCAGAATACACAGCAATATCCCACAGACCCATTTTCTGCGCTTCTGTTCCTTCCGCATGGCATCCATCAAAAAAAATGCCACAATGCAGCAGGCAGCAGACAGCACAAGAAATAGATTTTTTGTCCCCGGGGAAAAAGCAGTGTACATTTTTGTCCCTCCTTGCGAATTACCTGATATTTCCAATTCTTCCTTTTTTAAACATACCACAAACTGCCGTAAAATACAAGAGCCATGGGGCATTTTTGCCCCACAGCCCCTTCTTTTTAAAGATATCGCTCAAAAAATGCTTCTATCGCACGCTTGCCCTCCGCAAATCCGTCAGGTGCTTCACTGTGTCCCATCGCATGAATATATTCGTCCCTGCTTTCCCTGTAGGTCACATGAATCGTCCAGCTGTTGCCGCTGCACATACATAAATCCAACTTGCAGAAATCATTCCATTCGTCAATTTTATGCGCGCGGATGACTTCCTCCAGCTCTGCCAACTCCTCCTCCGTCATCCGGCACCGCTTCGCCTGCATTGCCCCGTCACATCTGTCAATCCAGAGTCCCTGCGCCGGGTTATAGCGAAACCATTCCATAAATCCTGCCGTATCGGCATATCTGAAAGAAAAGGTATCAATCGTCATGCTGCTTCCTCCTTCATCAAAATACCAAAAAAGAACCATCCGTTTCCGAATGGCTCTTTCTGTTTCAGGTGTTAAAATTATTTTGCGTATTCCACGGCTCTGGTCTCTCTCACCAGATTTACCTTGATCTGACCGGGGTATTCCAGTTCTTCTTCAATCTTCTTAGCAATTTCTCTTGCCAGAAGTGTCATACCTTCGTCCGTCACATCTTCGGGTACTATCATAATTCGCAGTTCACGCCCTGCCTGAATTGCGAAAGATTTTTCAACGCCCTTGAAGCTGTCCGCAATTTCCTCCAGCTTCTGCAATCTCTTAATGTAGGATTCCAAGGTTTCGCGTCTTGCGCCGGGTCTTGCCGCAGAAATGGCATCTGCTGCCTGTACCAGCACCGCGATAATGCTCTGCGGCTCCACATCGCCATGATGTGCCTCCACCGCATTGATAACGGTATGGTTTTCCTTGTAACGCTTCAGCAAGCCAACACCGATGCTGACATGAGAGCCTTCCATTTCATGATCCACACTCTTACCGATATCATGCAGTAAGCCTGCACGCTTCGCCAGAACGACATCTACCCCCAGCTCTGCCGCCATCAGTCCGGCCAGATGGGATACCTCGATAGAGTGCTTCAATACATTCTGTCCATAGCTGGTGCGGTATTTCAGTTTTCCCAACAGCTTTACCAGTTCGGGATGCAGCCCATTGACACCTGTGTCAAAGGTTGCAGACTCGCCTTCCTCGCGGATTGTGGTTTCCACTTCTTTTCTTGCCTTTTCCACCATTTCCTCGATACGGGAAGGGTGTACACGTCCATCTACAATCAGCTTTTCCAGTGCCAATCTTGCAATCTCTCTCCTGATGGGATCAAACCCGGAGAGAATGACTGCCTCCGGCGTGTCGTCAATAATCAGGTCAATGCCTGTCAGTGTTTCCAAGGCGCGAATGTTTCTGCCCTCACGACCGATGATACGTCCCTTCATCTCATCATTGGGCAGCTGCACAACAGAAACCGTTGTTTCTGCCACATGGTCAACCGCACAGCGCTGAATTGCATTTGCAACAATTTCTCTGGAGCGTTTTTCCGCCTCCATCTTCGCCTTGCTTTCCGTTTCCTTGATGAGCAGGGTTGCCTCGTGCTTCACATCATTTTCCACCATTGCCAGAATGTGATTCTTTGCTTCCTCGGTGGTCAGTCCTGAAATTCTCTCCAGCTCTCTAAGCTGTTTTTCTCTCAGTTCCCTTGCTTCTTCCTTCTGTCTGTCCAAATCCTCCAGCTTTTTGGTCATGTGCTCCTCTTTTCTTTCCAGAGCCTCTACCTTCTTGTCCAGAGTTTCTTCTTTTTGGAACAGCCGTCTTTCATTTTTCTGAAGCTCGTTTCTTCTGTCACGAACCTCTCTTTCCAGTTCATTTTTTGTCTTAATGCTCTCTTCCTTTGCCTCCAGAAGAATTTCCTTCTTCTTGGCCTCTGCATCCTTTACTGCATCCTCGACAATCTTGTTGGCTCTTTCCTCTGCAACGCCAACCTTGCCCTCCGCAATCTTCTTGCGGTATGCAATACCGATGACAACGCCAATCAGCAAACCTACGACAGCACAAATCATACTTATCGGATTAATGAAAAACACCTCCCTCTTATTCAGTTTTCAAAGTGCAATTTTTAATTGTTTTACATAATCTGTAAGTAATGGCGAAAATACACCTTTTTCATTTTATAACTTTTTCACATGTGTGTCAAGAAACAATTCAGCACAGTAAAGCGTACAAAGAGCAAAAGCAACAAAGAGAACGCCTTTGCGGCGCTTTCATACATTTACTTTTTCTTCCGCTTCTCCATGGCATATTGCCCAAAGCCCATTTCGCTTTCCTTTAAAAGAATCGTGCCGCCGCTTTTTTCCTCCAGTGCCGTTTTCCATGCCCCGTCCTGTCCGGCAAAGGCAGCCAGCAGACGCTTGTCCGCCTGCACCGTCAGCTCGTTATAAATCGTATGTGCAAAAACGCTTTCCACCTCTCTGCGCATCCTTGTCACCGTCCATTCAATCGAGGGCAGTCTGCCGCTGCCGTCGCAGGCACGGCATTTTGTTGTCATCTGCCGCTTCAGGGAGGGTCTGGTCTTTTTGCGCGTCACCTGCATCAGCCCCAGCTCTGTCATGCCGACCACAACCGTCTTAATGCGATCCTTCGCCACAGCCTTTTTCAGCCGCTGTGTAACCTCCTTCTGCGCCGCCGTATCTGCCATATCAATAAAATCAATGATGATAATCCCCGAAAGATTTCTAAGGCGCATCTGCTTTGCCGCTTCCTCCGCCGCCTCCAGATTCGTTTTCAGAATCGTTTTCTGCAAATCCCCTCTGCCTGCTGCCTTCCCTGTGTTCACATCAATCACCACGCAAGCCTCGGTTTCCTCAATCACCAGAAAACCGCCGCTTTTCAGCCAGACATGCTCGTCCAGTGCCTTCTCGCTCTGGCTCTCCAGAAAATACGCCTCAAATAGCGGAATTGCATCGGTATGCAGTCTGAGGGCAGGCTGTCCCTCGCCGTTAAAGTCTCCGCTTTCCAGCAATTCCCGATAGCTTTCCGCCTCATTGACCACATATTCCTCCACATCCGCGCCGTAAAAATCCCTTGCGGCACGCTTGACGGGATGGTTTTCCTGTGAAATCAGCGCAGGCGGCTTCAGAAATTCGCCCGTTTTCAGCCTTTCGCATTTTGCCCAAAGCTGCTTCCATTCTCTTTCAAATTCCTCTCTGCTTTTGCCCTCCCCGTTTGTGCGGACAATCGCGCCGCAGTCCGCAGGCAAAAGCTCCGTCAGAATTTCCCGAATCCGTGCACGCTCCGCCGAATCGGTAATTTTTCTGGAAATGCCGATTTCGCCGCCCTCCTCAGGCAGGAGCACCAGAAATTTCCCCGGAAAGGAAAACTTTCCTGTCAGCACCGCGCCCTTCGTGCCGACTGCATCCTTCTCCACCTGCAATAGCAGCGTATCCCCGACCTTCGGTCTTGCACTGTTTTTCTCTGCATCGGAAACGGCTCTTGCATTGCCGTAATAATAATAACCGTTTTTCTCCGCGCCGATGTCTACAAACGCCGCCTGCAAATTTGGCATGACATTTGCCACACGCCCCGCGTAAACATTCCCGACAAGGCTTTCCTCCCGCTTGCTTTCATAATATAATTCCTTTAATTCGCCGTCCTCCGCTAACGCAATCCGCGTTAGGTCGGCGGAAATATCCATCAAAACTCGTTTCAAGCTGCATCCCTCACCTTTCTCCCTACCATCATACCCGAAAAAAGCAAGTTTTGCACCTCTTTCTTTAAATATACCCTTAGCGAAAATAAGTCATTCGCCGGTTTAAAACATGCAGGCGCGCCTGCGCCGCTTTTCTCCCTGCCGTTTCCGGCACTGTGGGGAAGGGTTTGGAAAGGGAAACCTTGTGTCCCTTTCCTCGTCTGTGGGGGTCCGGGACCCATTACGAAACGGGTCCCGGGTTTTTGTTACTTTTTAGCATAAAAAGTAAGGAAGAACGCCTTTGTTTTGCCGTGAAAGTTCTAAACTGGCGAACTTCTCATCTTCACCAACCTCCGATGATATTTCTATACCTTCTCCGTTGCCCTCTCCGGCAAATACTCCATCGGGTTCAGCAGCTTCCCATCCCGATAAATCCCATAATGCAGATGCGGCCCTGTGGAAAGCCCCGTATTCCCTGATTTTGCCACCACCTGTCCCTGCTTGATTTTCTCCCCCTTTTTCACCAATATCTCTGAAAGGTGTGCATATAAAATCGTATACCCGTCCGTTGTTTCAAATCGCAGCAGCTTGCCATACGTCGCAGAAGTACGCACCTCCGTCACCCTGCCGCTTTTAACCGCTACCACCTCTGTCCCCTCTGGAACGGCAATATCCAACCCGTCATGCAGCTCCTGTTTATGTAAAATGGGGTTTTCCCGCTTGCCGCAGTCCGAGGTCACCACCCCCGAAACAGGCGCAAGCCAGTCCTCCGTTTTCTGTTCCCATGCAAGTCCCTTCCACACCAGCACACTAGGGCGATTCTTCCGTATCGGGACGGTAGACCCTTTCATCCCTTTCCTGCTTTTCCCGAAAAACAGGCAAACTTTCCTCCACGCCCTTCCGCAGTGCCGCCCCTCTGCTTTTCCATTTCTGCACTTCCTCCGTCGAAATCTGGTAAGCAATCGTCTCCTTCAGCTTATTGCAGACCATATCCGAGGTTTTGCTCTCAAATAAAGAAATCAGCAGACAGCCGCCCACCAAAACCGCCGTCACATACGTCCGAAACGCGAGCGTGCCGCTTCGCTCCTGTCCTTCTCTCCCCCGAAAATTCTGCCTTGCGCGCATCCGCCGCTCCATCTCTCTCCTGCGTCGGCGTTTTTCCTGCTCCGTCATGCGTATTCCTCCCTACTTTCTTTCAGTCGAAATCAGGATTTCGACCTGCGCTTATCTCTCCGCCTGCTCCAGACACGCCGCCACCGCATCCAGAATCGCCTGTGCAGAATGTGGATTCTCGCTCTCCACTGCAATCTCTGCCGATTGGTTTTCAATCACCGCCTGCCCGACCGTTTCCGTCACCTCTGCCAGCAGGGGATAAAACACCGCCACCGCCTCTGTTGCCTCCTCCATGGAAACCTCCGCAATGCGCCCCTCCGCAATCGTTACCGCAATCTCCGCCGTTTCTTCGCCAAGCTGCATTTCCTCGTAATAGGTACCGTCCCGATATGCGCCGTCATGCTTCCCCATATTCAGAAAAAATGCAATCAACCCCACCAGAATAATCACACCCAGTACCGCAAACACCGCTGTTTTGATTAACTCCTTCGCCTTCACTACCATAAACCTCGTGCGCCCCACGAAAATCCCTCCTCAGTCCTTCTTATCCCTACCATATTCCGTTTTTTCCTTCTTTATGCTGTCATCCCTTGAAAAAAGGCTGTCCCTTTTGTATCATAGAGGAAGAAACGAATCAGAAAGAAGGGATAAAAATGGGACTGCGTTTCATCATCGGCAGAGCCGGCACAGGCAAAACCCACCTCTGCATAGAGGAAATCATCCATCAATCGAATACGGGAGCGAAACGGCAGATTCTCATTGTGCCCGAGCAGTTCACCTCACAGGCGGAACGGGATTTGATTGCCGCAACCGGGCAGAACGCCATCCTCACCGCCGAAGTGCTCAGCTTCGGTCGTCTGGCGCATCGGGTGTTCTCCAAAAAGGGAATCGGCAATCGCCTCCCTCTGGGGGATATCGGCAAGGCAATGGCACTGCGAAAAATCCTTCTGGCGGAAAAGGACAATATTTCCTATTTCCACAGCGTTCTGGAGCAGCCCGGCTTTATCAACCAGCTGGGTCTGACCATCTCCGAATTTTTTCAGTACCGCATTTCTCCGGAGGATACAGAAACCCTCGCACAGGCAGAAGGGCTTTCCCATGCCGCAAGAGAAAAGCTGACTGATTTGAACCGTATCTATCGTTCCTATCTGGATTTTCTCAGGCAGGAATATATTTCCGCCGATGAAACCCTTGGGCTTCTGGCGGAGCGTCTGGATGAAAGCCTTGGCTTTGCTGATACGGAATTCTGGCTGGACGGCTTTTATGGCTTCACGCCGCAGGAATACAGCGTCATCCGCCGCCTGCTGCAGCTTTCCGCACAGGTCAACATCACCCTGCCGATGGATAAAAACAGCTTTTACGGTGCATTCCTGCCGCCCTCTGCGCCGTTTTACGAACCATATCTGACGAAGAAAAAGCTGCTCGCTTTGGCAGAAGAATTACAGCTTGCCCCCGTGCCGCCGACCCTTCTTGAAAAAAATTTCCGTGCCGAAACGGATGCCCTCCGCAATCTGGAGCAGGAATATTTCCACAGCTTTTTCCGCAAGGCACCGCTTGCAGAAAGCGTGCATGTGGTTGCCTGCCCTTCCCTGCAGGAGGAAATTCGCTTTACCGCAGGCAAAATCCTCCGTCTGGTGCGCGAGGAGGGTCTGCGCTTCCGCCAGATTGCCATTGTAACAAACGCCATGGAGGCGTACGAAAAGAGTCTGCGCGGCATTTTAGAGGAATACGAAATCCCCTGCTTTATCGATGCGCGCCGCGAAACCACCGCACACCCCCTGGTCACCCTGCTGACCTCTCTGTTGGATATTCTGGTGTATGATTTTAAATATGAAGCCGTTTTTTCCTATTTAAAATCTGGCTTGAGCCTGCTTTCCACAGAGGAAATCGATATTCTGGAAAACTACGTCCTTGCCTATGGCATCAAGGGCTGGAAGTGGCGGCAGGATACCTGGGATTATGGCATCCAACGCGAGGGCGCAGAAGCCGTAGATGCGGTCAATGCCCTGCGGGACAGGGTGCTTGCGCCCTTCGCCCCCCTTCTTACCCTTCCGCAGAAGAAGGCCTTCCCCCTTCGGGAATTTTTGCAGGCATTGCTTTCCCATCTGGAACAGCTCCACGCCGCCGAAACGCTCGATGACTGGGCACAGTCCGCCACCGCCGCAGGCAATCTCAATAAGGCAGAGGAATACCGCCAGATTTGGCAACTTGTCATGGATGTTCTGGAAAAGGCAGATGCCATCCTCGGCAAGGAAGAACTCACCTTAGAAGAAATGGCAAAAATTCTCAAGGCAGGTCTGGAAAAATGCTCCATGGGTGTCATTCCGCCGACCGCCGATTGCCTTCTGATCGGGGATATCGAGCGCAGCCGCCTGCCTGAAATCAAATATCTTTTCGTGCTTGGTGTCAATGAAGGCGTTCTCCCCTCTCCCGCCATGGCGCAGGGCATTTTCACCGAAGTCGAGCGCGACCTTCTGACCGCCCAAGGCATAGAACTGGCAAGCGGCGGCAAGCAGAAAATCTTCGAGGAGCAATTCCTCATCTATCGCGGCTTAACCAGACCCTCCAAGGGTCTATGGCTCACCTATGCCGCCAATGATGCCGAGGGTCGGGAGCTGTCCCCCTCCTCTCTGATTGAACGACTGCAGCGTCTGGATGAAGGCCTGCAAATCGAGCCCATGCCCGCCTTCGATTTAGAAGAAACCGCCCCTGCCGCCGTTTTCCATCTGCTTGGCGGCGAAATGCGGAAGGCAACGGCAGAAGCGCCGCTTTCTCCCCTCTGGCAGAATATCTATGGCTTTTTTGACGAAAACAGCCAATGGCAGAAGCACCTTTCCCTTCTGAAGCAGGGCATCGGCAAAACGGCAAAGCTCGAGCGGCTCTCCCCGAAAACGGCAAAGGCGCTTTATGGCAAAAATATTTTTTCGAGCGTTTCCCGCTTGGAGCGTTTCGCAGGCTGTCCCTTCTCCTTCTTCGCAGAATATGGTCTGAAAGCGGAGGAACGGCGGCTGTATCAGCTCAATACCCCCGATTTGGGGTCTCTGTTCCATGAGGTTCTGGAGCTGTTCTCCAACAAATTGGAGCAGGACAATCTCCCTTGGACATCGCTCACGAAGGAGGAAACCACTGCCCGTATCCATGCCGCCGTAGAGGATGCCGCCCCTCGTCTGGGCAATCGTATCCTTCTGGATTCTGCCGCAAATCAATACCTTATCCGCCGCCTGAAACGCATTTCCACCCGTGCCGCATGGACGCTGGTGCAGCATTTACAGCAGGGAGATTTCGTTCCGGCAGGCTATGAGGTCGGCTTCGGCGCACATGAAGCCCTCCCCCCGATTGTCATTCGCCTACAGGATGGCGGCAGTCTGATTCTCAATGGTAAAATCGACCGCGTGGATTTGCTCGATGCCAACGGCACACGCTATGTCAAAATCATCGACTACAAATCGGGCAATAAGACCTTCCATTTTCAGGATATTTATTACGGTCTGCAATTACAGCTTCTGGTTTATCTGGATGCGTATTTGAAGTATTATAAAAAGACAGGCGCATCCTTCAAGCCGGGCGGTGTCTTTTATTTCCGCATCACAGACCCCACCCTTGCCCTTGATGAGGAGCTTTCCGCCGAGGCAATCGAAAAAATCCTCTATGAAAAAATGCGGATGTCCGGTCTGCTTTTGCAGGAGGATGTCCTCATCCATGGCATAGACCATAGCCTTGCCGAAAGCCAAGCCTCTGCCATTGTGCCTATCGGCTATACCAAAAAAGGCGACCCTACCGCCGCCTCAAATCTCGCAACCGAGGAGCAGTATGCCGCCATTCTGGATTTCGTTGCCACACGCACGCAGGAACTCGGCGATGCCATGAAGGCAGGCATCATCACCCCTGCCCCCTATCGCGATGGGCAGCGCACCCCCTGCAGCTATTGCAGCTATCGTTCCCTTTGCCGCCATAGCTACGGGGAAGCGCCAAGGTGGCGCAAGCTGAAGAAAATCGATAAGGCGGATTTCTGGGAAAGCATCACCCCCAAACAGCCCACCGAAACCGAATAATTATACAAAAAAAGTCCCTCCCACAGGCTTACCCCCATGGGAAGGACTTTCCTTTTTCTATCTTATTCTTCCAAAATAACATCTTCTTCTGTCTGTGTTTCCTGCATTTCCTCCGGTTCCTCTCCCTTTTCCAAGGGCACCAGTTCTCTGTAGAACGCCGCCGCTGCCGCAGTTCGATAGGGTGTCAGCCACAAATCCCCAATGCCTAATGTAAAAACCGAAAGAATATCCCAGCCGATAAAGCTGAAATCCAGACAGAACAGCCGCCATTTATTCCCCTTCATCAGCTCCTTGGAGCGGGTAATGGCATCATTTGCGCCCATTTCGGGGTTTTCCGCCAGAATATAGCCTGTCAGCTGATAACGATATGCCGCAATAAGTCCCGGAATGATAAACAGCAGCGTCCAGCCGATGATATACACCGCCTGCAATAAAACAGCCGCAAGCATCGTTCCCCACTGTTTGACATAACGAAACAGCGTTTCCAATCTGCCTTCCTCACCGTCAATCAGATCCAGATTGAATTTCATGTAGCCAACTCCGACAAACGATCCGACAATCAATCGTACAATCGCAACCAGAGCAGCAGCCACAGAAAGATATTGCCATACCAGAAAAGCACTGCCCACACCGATATTGCGCATCATTTCTACCGGATTCAGCCTCTGCCCGAAAATATCCAGGGTCATCTGAAAATTGCCTTCTACCATTACAAAATTCACATCAAGCCCACCGACACCGGCAATGCCGCCCAGAACCATCGCAAGAAAGCCAATCCCGATTGCAAGTCCCCAGCGTCCCTTTAACGCTGCTCTTGCCTCTGCCCGAAAATCCGCCGCACATCTCATATTGTGTCCCCCTTTCAAAAGCTGACCTTTTCTTTCAGCATAGCAGAAAACATTCTTCGACACAACAGCGCCGCCCGATTCTTAAGAAAATCTTAGAAAATCAATTTCCGGCTTAAAAGGTTTCCCAATATTTCTTTACATTTCCTTCCGCAACGGCATCCAGATAGGAATCCGCAATCTCGAAAATTTCCTCCTCGTCCTTGATTTTCAGAAAAACACCGTTCTTGTCGGCAACAATATCCTTGTGCTTGCCCTTGTTTTTCTCAATCCATTCCCGAAATTCCTTTTCCCAGCTATCTACCACCGCTTCGCCCTCCTCGTAGCAAAGCAGCTCATCTCTTACGTCCTCAATCACTTCATTTATCTTCAATTTCATGCGTTTTTCTCCTTTCAGCCCTCAGGCGGTGTCATGCCGAAGTGGGCATAGCCAAGCCTTGTCACCACGCGTCCTCTGGGGGTGCGCTGAATATACCCCAGCTGCAATAAATACGGCTCATAAACATCCTCAATCGTTTCGGATTCCTCATTGATGGATGCCGCAAGGGTATCCAGCCCAACGGGCCCTCCGCCGAATTTTTCAATCATCGTCAGCAGCATTTTTCTGTCCGTCTGGTCAAGCCCCACCTTGTCAATATCCAGTAAATCCAGTGCGAATCTCGCCACTTCCTCCGTAATCACCCCGTCATAGCGCACCTGCGCAAAGTCACGCACACGCTTGAGCATACGGTTTGCCAGTCGCGGTGTCCCACGGGAGCGGCGCGCAATCTCCTCTGCACCGCCTTCCTCCATCTCCACCTGCAAAACCGCAGCGGAGCGCTTCAGAATGATTTTCAGATTCTCCACGCTGTATGGCTCCAGCCGCTGTACCACGCCGAATCTGTCACGGAGCGGTGCCGTCAAAAGCCCGATTCTAGTCGTTGCGCCAATCAGCGTAAACCGTGGCAAATCCAGCCGCACAGAGCGTGCCCCCGGCCCCTTGCCAATCATAATATCAATCACAAAATCCTCCATCGCAGGATAAAGAATCTCCTCAATCATGCGGTTCAGCCGATGAATTTCATCAATAAAGAGAATATCCCCCTCATTTAAGCTGTTCAGCACCGCCGCCATATCCCCCGGGCGTTCAATCGCAGGGCCGGAGGTCGTCTTAATATTCACGTCCATCTCGTTTGCAATGATATTCGAGAGCGTAGTTTTCCCTAACCCCGGCGGGCCATATAAAAGCACATGGTCGAGTGCCTCTTTCCTCTGCTTTGCCGCCTGTATGAATACGCGCATATTCTCCTTTACGCTTTCCTGCCCGATGTAGCTTTCCAGCGTGGCAGGGCGCAGCTTTGGCTCCAGCTCGCGGTCTTCCTCCCGCAAGCCTGTCGTCAAAATCCGTCTGTTTTCCAACTAAAACACCTGTCCTCTATCCTCAGAAGGTAATCATACGCTTGAGCGCCGCCTTCAAAATATCCTCTGTTGTCATGCCCTCTGCCGCAACCGCATTGACCGCCTGTGCCGCCTCACTGCGGCTGTAGCCCAACGCCGTCATAGCATCAATCGCTTCAAATTTCGCATCACCGCCGCCAACGCTTTCCGCAATACCTGCCGCCCCCTCAAACGAGGAAACCGCATCCTCTGTTTTGAATTTATCCTTCAAATCCAGAATCACGCGCTGTGCTGTTTTTCTGCCGACCCCCGGTGCCTTGGAAAGCGTTTTCACATCATCCGATAAAATTGCCATCACAATTTCTGAGGGGTTCAGCACCGAAAGAAAGCCTAATGCCCCCTTCGGGCCTACGCCGTTTACCAGCAGCAGCTTTTCAAACATCTCCTGCTCCTCTCTCGCCGCAAAGCCGTACAGGCTCATACCATCCTCCTTCACGCTGAAATATGTAAAAATCTGCACCGCTTCGCCCGTCTGCGGCAGCTTCGCCAATGTGGCAGGGGATACAAAAATACGGTAGCCGATACCGCCTGCCTCCACAATAATGTCATTCTCGCCGCGTCGTTCCAATGTGCCTTTGATATAGGAAATCATATTCTCACCAAATTTCTTCAGAATACAAGAGAACATTCGTTTCTCTTTTAGCTTCATTATACCCAAAGCAGAAAGAAAGCGCAAGCCAAACAAAAACCCCGAATCCACTCGATTCAGGGTTATGCCTCATCTTACTTTTGCAATGCCGCCACTTTTTCCGTAATATAATTCTCCACCTTATCATAAGGAACCTCCAGTGCCATAGAAAATTCTCTGTGAAGCAGTTCCTTCGCCAGCTTGCTGTATTCCCGTTCAGTCTTTGCCAGCTTTTTGCCGTTTTCCTCCAGTCTTTTCTCCTTGCGGTAAACGGTTTTAATCAGCCTGACCAAATCCTCGCATCGGTGCGTATCCAGACAGCCCTTGTATTTCTCGCCAAGGGCGCGCACATCCTGCCCAATGACCTCCTCTGCCCGAATTTCGGGAATCTGCAAAATCAGCTTCTCCGCTTCCGCCTTTGTCAGAATCGGGCGCATGAATACCTTCGTATCCAAAGGCGCATAAATTTTCCCACTGGAAAATACCGGCGCAAGCGTGTAATATTCCTTCCCGCTGTCTCCCAGCGGCGTATCGCGCGGCACACCAATCTCCTCGATGCAGCAAATACCGTTATTTCCATAAATGACATATTCACCCTTCCGAAACATCGTTCTCCCTCCTGCATCCTCCATATTCATAAGCTTTTCTGATATAAGTATACCACAAAATTTTTTTCTGATGCAAATGGGAAAAATCCCGAAAAATCAGTCCATTGCCATAACCTCAATCCCTGCCTCTGCCAGAATGGACTGCGAAAGGGGGTCGGGGTATTCGCCCCTGTGCACAATACGCGTGATGCCTGCGTTAACCAACATTTTCGCACAGATGACACAGGGCTGCAAAGTAATATAAATCGTCGCCCCCTCCGTACTCACACCCACCTTCGCCGCCTGAATGATGGCGTTCTGCTCCGCATGCAGTGCGCGGCAAAGCTCATGCCGCTGTCCCGAGGGAATATGCAGCCGCTCCCGTTCACAGCCGCCGATGTCCGTGCAGTGGCGCAGCCCCGATGGCGCACCGTTGTAGCCTGTCGTAATGATACGGTTATCCTTTACAATCACCGCCCCCACCTGTCTGCGCAGGCAGGTCGAGCGCGTTTTTACAATCTCAGCAATTTCCATGAAATATTCGTCCCAGCTTTTTCTCACCGCTCCTACCTCCTTTTTCCATGGTTTTGTTTCAACATACCATAAATCTATCCGAAACGCAACACAAAAGCCCGACCTTTCGGTCGGGCTTTTGTGTTACTACCACTTATACAATCAGATTCATTTTCTTTGCTTCAAACAGCAGCTCATCTCTGAATTCGGGTGCCGCCAGAGAGATAATCATTTTCGCTCTTTCGCTTGCGGTTCTGCCCTTCAGACGAACAATATTGTTTTCCGTTACCAGGAAGTCCACTTCATTCTTAGAGGTTGTCACAATGGAGCCGGGTGTCAGCACGGGTTTTACCTTGGAAACCGTACCGTTTTTCGCGGTAGAAGTCATCGCGATAAAGCCCTTGCCGCCCTTGGAAAGGTTCGCACCGCGCACGAAGTCCACCTGACCGCCGGAACCGCTGTAATGCAGTGTGCCCAGAGATTCCGCACAAACCTGACCAAACAGGTCAATCTCTACACAGGCATTCACGGAAATGAAGTTGTCATGCTGACCGATGACATAGGGGTTGTTTGTATAATCAACGGGGTGCATTTCAAATGCAGGGTTATCATCCATGTATTCGTACATTTTCTTTGTGCCCCAAGCCAGTGTGGCAATCGTTTTGCCGACATTGATGGGCTTTTTCATATTGGTAACTGCGCCGCATTCAAGCAGGTCAACCATGCTGTCTGTAAACATTTCGGTATGCAGACCCAGATCCTTCTTATCGCGCAGCAGAACGCCAACCGCATTGGGAACGCCGCCAATCCCCAGCTGCAGGGTTGCGCCGTTGGGAACCTCGTCCGCAATCATCTGACCGATTTTCTTATCTGTTTCTGTCAGTACGGTTTCGGGCAGCTCCAGCAGCTCATGGCAGGATTCGCACAGAGCCGTTACCTGAGAAATGTGAATCAGGTTATTCCCCATAACACGGGGCATTTTTTCATTGACCTCCAGCAGGATGATCGTTGCCTTATCTCTCAGCGCAACCACCTCTGCCCCGGCCATGCCGCAGGAGAAATAGCCATGCTTGTCCATCGGGGAAACCTCAGCATAGAATACATCCAGTCTGGGCATGCAGTCTCTCCAGTAGCCGGGTGCTGTGCTGTAGTTATTCGGTACATAGGTATAGTAGCCCTGCTGAATTCCCTTTCTGCCTGCGCCGCCTGTAAACCAGGATACATAATCATATTTACCCTTGAGTGCAGGGTCCATAAACGCATTGCCCTTTACGGACAGAATCGCATGGTGCTGTACTCCTGTGATTTCGCCGCGTCTTGCTCTTTCGCCGACAGCCGCACAGATGGTTTCGGGCTCCTCCAAGCCTGTAGGACAGGCACAGATATCACCGGATTTTACATACATTGCAACCTCTTCTGCTGTTTTCAGCTTTGCACGGTACATTTCCTGAAATTTGTTCATGTCTGTTCTCCCTTTCTGGTTTCTCTCCATGATTTCGTTAAAAAAAATAAACAAAGAATTGTTCTATTTTTCCATTTCTGCATACAAAATACGTTCTATAGCTTGTATTTTAGCACAAAGAAAACCCAAAAGTAAAGTGAAATACTGTTCTGTTCTTCAAATTATACAAAAATTTAAGCAAATTTTGTCCTTTTTGTCCTACAACTGTTTTTTCTTACAAACAATATTCCTTTGCAATAAAAAAGGACTCTAAAAAGAGTCCCTTTTCGGTTCATGAATGTTTCAATTTTAAAAGATTAAATCAGATACTGCTGTACCTCTGCAGGAAGTGCATCTGTTTTGCGGCTGATAATCATAACCATATCCATTTCCGCTTCCTTGGAAGTCTTATCCAATTCCTGAATGAAGGCTGTGAAATCTGCGTCACTGATTCTGTCCATAATATGGTTCAACCCATCAATGTAAATGGTTTCAATATCACTGTTCTGAGAAAGGATACCACACACAAAGCCTCTGAATACCTGTGGATCTTCCATAATGAACTTCGGTGTTTCTACGAAACGCACACTATAATGCAAATCGTACATGTGGCTGTTGTCGTCATCAACAAAGACAATATTGCCCTTTGCCTCTTTGCCGGCTGCATTTGCCATGTCGATCATTCTTTTTGTTTTGCCTTCACCTTTTTCGCCTGCAAGAATTTTAACCATTGCAATCTCCCCCTTTAAATAGTTTTCCGGTGGTATGCCTTTGAATCATTCATAATTTGACAGGATATCCGCTTCGGATGTTTCCTGTTATATTGTAAATTCTCCAAAACTCCGTGTTTTCCTTCTTTTTTGCGCGGAATTTTTGTCATTTTTCTTTTTCAGCATATTTTCACAAAAACTTAACACCGTTTTTGTCCACTATTTACATGCTTCTATCTGATTTTCTGTAGCAACAATGCCGCCGCGCCGCGCATCCCTGCGGCATTGCCCAGCTTTGCCAAAAGGAATTCCTTTTCTCTGCTGTGCGCGAAAACCCTGCTCCTGTAGGCTTTTTCGACTTTTTGCAGAAGCAGCTCCCCTGCCTTAGAAACGCCGCCGCCAAATACGATTTTCTCCGTATCCACAAGATACATCGCATTGGCAAGCGCCATCCCCAGATACGCCGAAACCGCATCCGTAATCTCATTGGCAAGCGCATCGCCTGCCCGCGCCGCATCCCAGAGGGTCTTTGCCGTTACCTCCTTCTGCCGCAGCAGGGAATCCTCTCTCCGCTTAGCAAGAACCTGCTTCGCCACGCGCACCATTCCCGTCGCAGAGGCATATTGCTCCAGACAGCCCATTTTGCCGCAGTTGCAGCGCACCGTCTCAAAGGGATTCACCGTCATGTGCCCGATTTCGCCTGCCACACCGCTCTCCCCCATGAGAACCTTCCCGTTCAGCACCACGCCGCCGCCAACTCCCGTGCCAAGCGTCACCATGAGCATGCTCCTCGCCCCGACACCTGCTCCGTAGGCTGCTTCGCCCAATGCCGCCAGACGGGCATCATTCCCAACGCAGACGGGTGAAATGCCGATGATGCGCTCTGCCTCTTTCGCAAGTGCCACATCTCCCCAGCCGATATTGACCGCGCCATGCAGGATGCCATCCGCCGTCACCGCACCGGGGGCAGCCATGCCGATGCCGAGGATGTCCGCTCTGCGGATTTTTTGCTTTTTTCCCCTGTCCAGCTCCCTGTCCAATCTGTCCAGTATGGACACCCTGATGTCCAACAGAAGACCCTCCGGTGTCGGCTCCCTTCGGGTAGGAATTTCCCATCCTTCCAGAAGCGTTCCATCCTCTGCCGCAAGCCCGATTTTCACCGTTGTGCCGCCGATATCGATTCCAAAGCAATAGCCCATTACAAATCACCCTCATATTTATATACGATGCTGTGTATCCGTTTCTTATACCGCTGATAGGTTTTTGCATCAATGGCGGCAGGCTTCGTCATCAGCCGCAGCGGCAGGACTCCCTGCCCCTTTCGCATGGGCGGCTGCAAATAGGGATAGCTGTTGAACACAAGTCCATGCCGCTCATAAAAGCCAATCCGCCGCCTTGTCAGCGCATCCTCCGGCAGCTCCACCTCAAGCACCATCGGGCGTTTTTTCTCCGCCAGAAGGGCATCCAGAAGCATGCCGCCGTAGCCGCCGTTGCGGTATTCCTCTTTTACCGCAAAATGCTCAATATATAAAAAATCCTCGATTTCCCATGTCGCAAAGGTTGCCGCAAACGCGCCTTCTCTGCGCACGCCGTAAAGCCGATAGCATGGCTCTTTCAGCAGTGCGCGCTGGTCCTCCTTCATGCGTAATTCCGTCACAGGGAACGCGCTTTCCAGCAAGGGAAAAATTTCATCAAAGGTTTTCTCCGTAATTCGTTCAAACATTATCCTCACCTCCGTCCTAAGAGGATACTATAAATACAGGAAAAAATCAAATCCTCCTGCCATGCGCGCACATTTCTTAAATTTTTCTAAATTTTGTCCGCAAAGCCCTGTTCTGTGATATACTTTATGCTAGAAAGGAAGTGAACCACCATGAAACGATTGGTAAGAGGAGGTTTCCTCTTTCTGTTTCTCTTTTTATGCTCCATGCAGACAGCGGCAGCGGCATCCATTCGCATTTTTCTGGATGATAAGGCTGTTTCGTTTGCTGAAGCTCCCTTTATCGAAAACGACCGCGTATTAGTACCCATGCGCGGCATTCTGGAATCTCTGGGGTATTCTGTTGCATGGCAGGAGGAAAGCAAAACCGTCCTCGCAGAAAAGGACGAAATACAGATTTCCCTGCATCCTGACGAAAAAACAGCCACCGTCAACGGCAAAGCGGTTTCTATTGATGCTCCGGCAAAAATCAGGAACGGGCGCACCTTCGTACCGCTTCGCTTCTTAGCCGAATACAGCGGCGCAGAGGTCACATGGAACCAGAGCACCTCCTCGGTTTCCATCCATTCCGCGGAATACATGGCACCGGAAAAGACAGAAAACAATGATTCCGTTGTTTATATCCAGACGAATAAAATGCAGGGCAGTGGCATTGTGCTTTCCGCAGATGGTCTGATTGCCACGAATTACCATGTAATTAAGGGTGCGGCAACCGCGCAGTTTGTGTTTGCGGACGGCACGATTTATCAAGGCACGACAACCGTAGTCGGACTTGATACTTCCGCCGACATTGCCCTTCTGAGAATCGAAAAAACAGACCTTTCTGCCGCAACGCCTGCCTTTTCCTACAAGGTTGGGGATGCGGTTACGTCCATCGGCTCTCCCGGCGGCGCGCGCAACACTGTCAGCACAGGCACAATCAACGGCTATGATACGGATGTGATTTCCACCTCCGCCGTCATTGCCCCCGGCAGCAGCGGCGGTGCTTTATTCAACAGCACCGGTGAGGTCATCGGCATGACCTCCTTCTTTGGGGACTCGCATTATTTCTCTATCCCCATCGCACAGGTATTGCAGGTGCCGCAGAAGCTTTCTCTGCCGCTCAGCGCAATGCAGGGCTACACCTATACCCCCTCCGCACCGCAGAATCTGCGTGCAAGGCTGGCGCAGGACGGCTACGCATACGTTTCATGGGCTCCCGTTTACGGCGCAGACCATTATTATGTATACAAGTCCCTCACTCCGGATGGGCCATACACGCGCATCAGCAATAACAGCAGCGAAAAATGGTACTGGGGATATCCACAGTGCTTCGGCATCTCTATCAACGGTACCTGCTATCTGCGTGTGACCACAGTGATTGATGGGCAGGAAAGTGCCCCCAGCGAGAGCATTAAAATTACAAAATAACAGAAAAGCAATAGCAAAAAACAGCGATTTCCGATTTCTCAGAAGTCGCTGTTTTCTTATTTCTTCTTATTTTTTTATTTTTTGTTTTATTCCATCGGCTTTGTGATGTCTGCCTCCGTCGCTTCAATATACTGCACCAAATCCTGCGGATTCAGAATCACCTGTTCGCCGCGCACCCCTGCGCTGACCGCGATTTCATCAAAGAGGATACAGGTTTCATCAATAAAGGTGGGGTACTTTTTCTTCATTCCGATTGGGGAGCAGCCGCCGCGGATATAGCCCGTCAGCCCCAGAAGCTCCTTCATGTGCGTCATTTCCACCTTCTTATTTTTGGAAACAGCTGCCGCCTTTTTCAAATCCAGTTCCATATCCACAGGGATACAGAATACCAGAATCCCTGTTTTATCCCCTCTGGTTACCAGTGTTTTAAACACCTGCTCCGCATCCATGCCAACCTGCTCCGCCGCATGCAGTCCCGAAAGGTTCGCTTCATCATATTCATACTCCGCAGTGCGGTAGGCAATCCCTGCCGCCTCCAGAAGACGCATCACATTGGTCTTTGTCATAAAACCACCCTCTTTTAATCATCCAGTCTACGGTAGACCTTTACACTCGTTATTTTCCTTGTTATTTGCCGTTTTCTTTGTTTATTTTTCTGTTCACATAGGCTATTTTACAAGGTTTTTCTTTCTTATAGTACGTTTTTGGTACGCTTCAACTCTGCAAGCAATTCCTCCAACTCTGACATCTTCTTCCCCTGTTCATCCGTCCGAATACTACTCAAAATGGCGTTACAAGCCAAGATAATAGCATTGGCTCTCTTTGGGTCAAGTTCCCCGTTCAGAACCATATTTGATACCCTTGTAAGTGCTCTGCGAACCTCTGTGGCAGTAGTCAGCTTTAGCCGCAGCCGTTTACTCTCCTCCATCTTATCCCCCTTCCTGCAGGTTGTCAATAATTACAACAGGCTCTTTTTCGCCGGGGTATCTTTTCCGCATATCTTCCACACGCTTATCAACGCTTTCCAAGTCCGGACAGAAGGAAGTAACTCTCTTATAACTGCTGCTATTTCCATACCACAGATGGAACACAACCACCCATCCGGCTTTTACTGCCTCAACCATAGCAAGGAAGAAAACGGGCTGCAGAGTCTTCCGAATCTCTTTCGCCTGCTGTGCCATTTTATCAACTCTTATCATTGTCATGTCTCCTCTATAAGTTTTAATGCTGTGTATTCTGTGGAGCTTGTCCCTGTGGCTCTCCAGAGAGAGTAGCTGCCGTAATAGGCATAACGGGAAATGATACCGTCAGCAAATGTCTCAAGCCGCTCTCTGTTCTTCCCCCTGCGCAATTTCCTCAAACCTTCTGTTTCCCTGTTCCTACACTGCACATAGGTAAGTCCTACTCTCTCCCCCGCCTTTTCAACCGTCAGCCCCTCAAAATAGCGGTACCGAATAACGGCGCTCTGCACCTCGGGGAAGGTTGCCAGACACTCATCAAGAACGCTCCGCAGCTGTTCGTTGTATATGCCATCCTCCGCCCTTTGGAAGTCCTCAGCAGCAAGCTCGTCAACAATTGTATCCTCATAGGTTATACCTTCCTCAGAGCCGGGGACAGCGGCATTAAGGCTCTTGCATCTGTTCAGCGGTCTTTGCGCCTGCGCCTTTGTGCGGATTCCGCACGCCTCGTTAAACCGCTTCCGCAGCGGAAAAACCAGATAGGTAAGAAACTTATAACCGTCCGCAGAGGTGTAATATCTGATAGCATCCAGAAAGGCAAAGTATGACACCTGCTTTAAATCATCAAGAGCCACACCGCAGCGAATGCAGGTTTCCTCATGCTGCCAATACCAGTTTTCAGATTTTAGGTAAATAAACCGCTCCATCTGCTCCCACAGGGGTGGAATCAGATCCCGCTCCCCGTTCTGTATCTTCAATGCAAGCTCCTCATTTGTCATAATGTCTCCCCCTATTTCATACCACCACATAAAAACAGGGGACACCGCAAGGCATCCCCCTAAAGTTTATTCTTTCGTTACAGAAGCCGCAGCAACTGCCGCCGGAACGGTCTGATAATAGATTGCCTTTGCTTTGTTCTCCAGTACAAAAGCATCGTAGCAGATACGCCCCTCCACCAGAGAGCCGCTGATACCAGGAGGGTCAATGTGACACTTGAAGTCCTCCAGTTTAGTAGGTGCTACGGTTGCCACAGGATGCGCCATCATAAAGCCGAAATTCTCAGGCAGTCTTTTCGCAGGCACCTTTACAATCTGCGCACCGTCCAGCTGTGCAATCACACCCTTTAAGCGCAGCTCTGCAGAGAAATCTGTATCCATTACAATATCAGAGCTCTTTTTCATCAGAGCATATACCGCAGGGGTTACAAGCAGCACACGCCCCGCCTCGGGTGCCTCAGCATTGTCCAGAGCTTCACTTGCTTTCAGAATCTCGCTATAGATATTTTCCTTCGTCAGTGCCACCGCCTCGGGCTTGTGGCCTGCATTGGCACACATCACACCGTAGGTGTACTTATCCACTTCGGGCACTACAATTTCACGCTGCTGTCTTGCAAGAGCGGTTGCCGCCGCCAGCTGCTGCAGGGTTTCATCCTCATCCAGCTTATCAATCGCAAAAGTGAAAGAGCGATCTTTTTTCAGTGTCATTTCCTCTGTGGTCGCATCCAAGCCGGCTACAGCACCATAACGAGACCAGTTATTATCGTCAGCACCGGAACGGTTATAGTCATTCATGCCAACTGTAGAAATCTTGTATACCTTAATGGTATGCGCCCCTACCCAGTCGAAATCAGAGTTTGTCAGCAGAGACTTTTTGCTTTCCTTCGCAAAGACTTCGTCTGTATAGGGTACTACTTTTGTTGTTAAGTTAATTGCCATTCTTAATCCTCTCCTCCGTTAGGCAGTCGGAACGCCGCCGCAATGGGGTCGGGTTTTGTAACGCCACCCAAAGAGCAACCCCTTACAGCAATAGGTATCTTGCCAGGGGACATGAAGATGCGGGGGAATAACTCCTTCATCTTCTCAACATTCCCCTTGAATTGTTCCATGTCCGCGGTATCGAACAAATCAAGCAGTTCACTCGGGTATTTCTGCGCTGCAATGTATTCCTTGCAGCTCATTTTATTCTCTCGGGCAGTCAGCTCCTTTTCCCGCAGTTCCGCAGGTGTAGGCTCATTCTTTGCCCGTTCCCTTGCCAGACGTTCCTGTACAATGTTGTTTACTTCTTCCTGTGTGAATGTTTTCTCGGTGCCAGCGTTTGCACCTGCAGAGTTGTTATTTACCTCTGTATTCACGTTACTGTTTGCCGCTGCGTTGTTGTTGTTTTCCATTCTCTTATCCTCCTTTTACGCCTTGAGTAGGGCTGAGTATCAAATATAAATAAAAAGGCGCAGGACGGTTATAAAACCATTTCCCACGCCTTATAGACTTACAGCAGTGCTGCGGTACTCCCCACGCTATTCATTTATGGGGGTATTATACCATAAAACCATTGAAATATCAAGGCTTATAGCTATTCTTATGTATCGTTTTCGCTGTCCTCTCCGCCGCCTAAATGCCCTTTATGCTGTATATAGATGCGGCTCCTTGGGGTGCCCTTCTGCTCCTTGCAGCGGTATCCCTTTTCAAGTAAAGGGCGCAGCAGCTTGAGGATCAGCCGCTTTTCCCCTTCATCCGTATAGCTGACTTTGATTTTAATTGACAATTTCGCACCTCCTGCGGTATAATTTAGAAATCAATTATTGTTGCTCCCTGTGTATCTTGCCGGATTCTGGGAGCTTTTATTTTTTAGCCTTTCTTCTCTGATTCCTTGAATCCTTCCACTCATAAACACAAATGCAAAGAAGCGTGAGGCATCAAATTGACTGCGAGGATTTAGGTTTTTAGCTTGAAAGTATTTTTCATACATTTTCCAACACAGTTTGAGCTCACTCACTGTTGCGGAACCGCTTAAGGAAAGCATTTCGTCTATTGTAATCAATAAAGGGTATTTCTGATATTTCATTTCGCTACCTCCTGTCCTTCTGTTCTTCCATCTGCCAAGCCGTCAGCATATCCTCGGGTATAAGCTCGCTCCATTGCATCTATCAGATACCCGACAAGCTCCAAGGTCTGTGGGGTTGGGTTCCACCCTTCTTTTGCAGCCTGCTTTTTGAAATCCTCTATTGTTACCTCCGGTCTTTTCATTTCGATACCTCCTGTCCCTCTGTTCTTCCATCTTCAAAGCCTTTTTCATAGCCGCAACTCCATCCTCTGGAAAACTGATCCTCTGCAATTTCTTCATCTGACTGGAACACATCCAGAAGAATCTTCTGGAGTGCTATACTCAGCCCTATATCAAGTTCGGCGGCTTTTCTCCGAACCTGCAACAGTTTTTCGTTTTTGTATCGCATGGTAAATAACCGACCTTTCTTTGTGTGTATGCTTTTACTGCTTTTACTGCTCTCTAACCTCTGAAAGCCTTGATTTTACAGGGCAAAGACACAAAGCAGTAAAAATATACTTCCTGCTTTCTGCTACTCAGAATTATCTCCACAAGTAGTAAAAGCGGATAAAGCAGTAAAAGCGGATAAAGCAGTAAAAGCGGATAAAGCAGTATTTTATATACATAAGGGTTCATCAAACCTAAAGCCGTGTACTCTTTTAGAAGTACACCCTGTTGGCGTTATGTAAACAATATTATCTCTTGTCAACAACTCCGGTTGTAGTTCTCTGAGTTTACGCCCTAAATGTGCTACGTCTAATTCTTCTCCCTGGTACTCTTTAATTGCTGTACTAAGCTCTGTGGCTGTTCCGCTCCAAGTTCCATTTTCTTTCAATAGTTCACGAATCGTCATAACAATAGGGCTATTATTGTACCGTTGAACCTCTGCCATTTCCTCCACATCATCTTTTTTGCCCACATAAGACCAGCCGTAGCCTGTCCTTCTATCCTTCTCTATAACAAGAATATCGTTCATAACATCACGCCCCGTTATATGCAAATAGGCTTGGTTATCCTTCCGTTTTTCCTTTGACAAAATCATGATAGTGTCAGCTGCTGCCATGAGGGCATTTGTACCAGAAATCATGTTAAATACATCATCATCCTTCATTTTTCTTGTGTGATGCACAAGCAAGATTGCTATATCGTTTTTATCAGCAAACCTTTTCAGTATGCCCATGTCCTCATAATCCGCAGCAAATGCGTTTTTGTTGCTGCTACTCGTTCCCCTGATCTTCTGCAGGGTATCAATAATAATCAGCGAAAAGCCCTCTTTTGCGTAATGCTCTAATACCTCTATCAGTCCATTCCCCATAAGTGGGGATTCTGTCAGATACTCTAAATTTCTGGATGCCACCACAGAACCGAGCAGCTTATTCATACGGCTTTGCAATCGTCTTCGGCTGTCCTCTAAAGCGAGATACAAGGTTTTACATCCTTTTGTTTTCTTCCCTAGAAAATCAGTGCCGGCAGAAACCGCCAGAGCAAGCTGCAGTGCAAACCATGATTTACCTATCTTGGATGCACCGACAAACAAAGATAACCCTGTTGTCAGCATAGAATCCCACAGCCAACATATATCCGGCAGTACCATCTTTTGAAGTTCGTCGGCCCGAATTGCTACGGGTAAATCAAAAGTCTTTAACTCCTGCTTTTTATAGTCCGGAGAATAGACCTCTCGACAATCCCCACAGGCTCTTTGTATCGTCATTTCTCCGTATGTAACGGATCCGTGCAACTCGTCCCACTTTGGCCGCATCAGCCCACCGGAACGGAAAAGCCTGTCCATCTGCTCCGCATTGCACCCCGTCCAAAAGGCGAGATAATTACATAAGGCTTGGTCTGCTTCAGACTGCGAGTTATATTTCCCCTGCCAGTTGCCGTCATACAGCGCGAGGAACGCTCCGCCCGTTTTGGCGTTGGTTGTCGCTCTTGCTATTACTTCCTCGTCCGGCATCAGCTCCACCCCTGTGGACTTTGGTGCGTCCGGCTTAGGTGGTTCGATATACTTTTTATGCACTCGGTTAATGGCTGCTTGATTTTCTGCAATCTGCCGCCGACCTTCCCACACTTTGCCAGTCATGGCAAAATAGCGAGGAGAGCCGCTACCATACATCTCAAAAGAACCTTTTCTCCTGCGCCCCTGCGGCAGTGCTCCACGTAGGATAATATGAAAGCCTTTCCCACTCTGGGAAAGTTCAGTGTAGCTCTGCGTTGTTTCGATTATGTCGGATGCAGCGGCGGAGATTTCTCCTGTTTCTGTATTTACACAGCCGTCAATATCAACCCCCACAAATGGTGTATCGGTAAAGACAAAGCCTATCCCGTCATATTCCCCTGTTTCGTATGCCGCTACGGCGGACTTAAATGTTCCCCATGTGTTGGGGTTGCTGACGGATGCAGAGCCGCTGACAGAGAACGGCACCTTTGAGGGCTTTTCTCCACCTTTGTCAACCAGCCTCCACACAAGCCAGTTCTTAAGCTGTTTCATTTCATCGGGTATATTGTTGTATTCTTCCATGCAATCACCCCAGACACAGCTTTTTCTCAAGGTACTGCTTCGGCACCTTGCCCCGTACTACTATGTATCCATCTGCCTCAAGTTCCTCGTTCAGCTGCCGGATAACCTTATAGGCGTATGTCTCGGAACACTCAAGCATAGCCATAACATCTGTAGCCTTGTAATATTTGCTTTCCATAGCTTTCTCCTTTCTTAGTCCTCCAGAAGTTCTTCCACGGATACGCCCAGAGCTTCGGCGATTTTTCCTACTGTCTCAGGTTTTACTTCTGAGCCTTTTTTTATAGCTGCAATAGTCCCCCTACACACTTCTGACTTTTCACTAAGTTCTTTAATAGACATCTTTGCCTTTGCCATCTCTATTAAGAGTGTTTGGACATCGATATTCATATACTCACCTCCATCATATTTTTTAAGATTCCATTTTTTTCAAATCTCAATATTTATTATACGCATAAATCTACATAAGTCAACATTTTTATTATAAAATAAAATATTTATATTATTTTTGTTGATTTTAGTATTTTATTGTTGATGAATATTGTTTTTTATGATAGTATGATGAAATACAAGGAGGCGTAAAAATGAATTTTCACGAACGATTTAGAGAATTACTTAACGAATATAAAGAAAAGCACTCTGATGTAACACAGGCACAAATTGCCAGTACCATCGGATTAACTCCTCAGGCTTTCTCATATTATCTAAACGGAAGAGAACCTAATTATGATACACTTATAAAACTATCCAATTTTTTTAATGTAACAGTAGATTATATGATTGGAAAAAGTGATTATAAAAACACAGCGCAAAAAATAAATGCTCAATCATTAGGAATTTCCGATAAGGCAGCATTCTTTATGTCTCATTTACAAGATATAGATACAAGTCTTTCTGAGGAAGGCGTAGAAAGCAAATACAATATTGCAAACACTTTAAACATCCTATTAACAAGTGATTATGGACACCAATTTTTTTCAAATATAAATTCGTTTTTTGATGTAAAAAAGTGTAACGAAATCAATGACGCCATATATTCAGCCTGCATAAACGATGGATTATCAATCTCAATTGGGGAGGATATCGATGCAAAATATATATACCTAAACAGTATTCAAAACTCCTTAGAATCTGTGAGATATGAATTGGAAAATAAATATACGATCTCTAAAACGGCAAAAGAACTTGGCTTTGAAAAGAATGAGCCCTGACCGAACGATTCGTTCACCCACTTGTGGAGAAAATAAAGGGTGTCGCATTCTGCTACTCCCTTCGCAACTTTCTGCGAAAATCCATCGTGCCAACTTGTGGGCATGCCGTCGACACTTGTGGCGAAAGGGTGTCCACCCTGCCCGACATCCCTAAATTAAACTTAGGTAGCTTTCCCAACTTCTTGGGAAATCCGCAAACGTCTGCGGTTTTGCTCAAAAATGCGCAAAAGTAAAAAAGCCCCTCCTGCGCCAACAGGAAAGGCTTTCATATAATGGGTACTCTGGTAGAATACCGCCTCAACACCGTTATTATATCAGACCTACCCTTATTTTTCTATACCCAATTTTAAGGAGGTCTTATTTTTATGCCTGTTTACAAGAATGAAGAAAAGAATACTTGGTACACCAGTTTCTACTACCAGGACTGGCAAGGCAACCGCAAGCGCAAAAAGAAAGAGGGCTTTGCCCGTAAGAAGGATGCGCAGGAATACGAGCGCACCTTTAAGCTGCAGCAGTCCGGCTCTTGTGATATGTCCTTTGGACAAATGACGGATCTATACCTGTCTGATTGCAAGATACGCCAAAAGCCCACAAGCTACCGTGTAAAAGAAAGTGGGATAAATACCCATATTCTGCCTTATTTTAAAGATATGCCTATCAACGCTATTACAGTGGCACAGGTGCGGCAATGGCAGAATGAGCTATTAAATAAGGGCAAATATGGCCCGAATTATCTGCACACCATAAACGGACACCTCTCGGCTATTTTTAACCATGCTATCAAGTATTACGGTCTACAAAAGAATCCTGCCAGAGAGTGTGGAAAAATCAGCGGTAAGCGTCCCGAATTGCAGTTTTGGACGTTGGAGCAATTCAACGCCTTTATTAAAACCTACGAAGGACAGTACCCCGAATATCCTATTTTTTTGCTGCTGTTCTGGGTTGGTCTGCGCTCCGGCGAGCTCCTGGCACTCACTTTAGGAGATTTCGACTTTGAAAAGCACACTGTCAGAATTAACAAGACATACCACCGTTTTGACCGGAAAGACTTAATACTCCCACCAAAAACAGAAAGAAGTAACCGAGAGCCGACAACACCGCCATTTATAGAGGATGCAGTAAGGAAATACACCTCCCTGCTGTACGATTACAAGCCTTCTGACAGGCTATTTACTGTGTCTAAGTTCTTTATCAAACGCCGTTTAGAAAAGGGTGCAGAAGCCGCAGGACTGCCACAAATAAGGGTGCATGACCTCAGACACTCACACGCCTCTTTGCTTATCCACCTTGGCTTTTCCCCTCTGGTAATTCAAGAGAGACTGGGGCATGAAAACATAGAAACCACACTGAATACATATAGCCACCTTTACCCCTCACAGCAAGGAGAACTTGTAATGAAATTGCAGGAAGTCTTTAACAGATAGTACGTTTTTGGTACGCCCAAATAAAAAGAATCCCCGAAACGCTGATTTTTCAGTATTTCGGGGATTCTTATCTTTTAATCATCCAGAATAATAAAGCTGTAATCGCCGCCGGTGCGTTCCATGAAATAATTCCTTGCCGCAATATCAGAGGAAACGGGTGCCGCCGTCCAGTAATCTCCGTTGGAATAGGCAACATAGCGAGAGCCGTCTGTCAGGCGGAAATACGCACAGTTCGCCGTTGCACACTGATACTGAATCTGCGTTTTACTGGTAATATAATACTTCCCGAACATTGCCGCCACTGCGCCGCCCTGCTCCGCCTTCACCAGACCGCGCCATGCCGCAAGGTTATATTTCGGCAGAACCTCCACATTAAAATCGGGGATCAGCCGATTGATGGCAGTAATGGGATACGCGTCCATCTGCACATTGGGATAGACAACCTCCCAAAAGCCATTATCATTCTTCAGAACATATTCCTTGATATTTGCCGTATTGCCTGTGGTGGAAAATACCACAACGGCATATTTATTATCCTTTCGGATTTCACGCACATAATAATCCGCGAAACGCCCTTCATACAGGCAGATATAATTCAAAATCCGCCCATATTCCGCCGTTGCGGAGGACAGCCGCCCGATATTGCCATGGCTCTGGTTATATTTTGCCAGAAGCGACTGATAATCAGACTGGACAATCTGCCCCGCCTTGCCGCTCGGAGAGGCCAGCAGATATTTCCCATTCTGCTTCACTGCCGCAAATACGCCGAAATTCATATTGCCCGAGGAAACGCTTGCGCCATTATACGCCGCCAAGTCCTCCCCATCAATCAGCAGGAGCTCAAATCCGGACGTATCCAGACCGCTTTCCAAATAGCCCTCCTTCACCAGCATGTCCGGGGTTATGTAGCAGCCATCATAATAGCCGTAAAGCTTGCCGTTTTTGCTCATCCAGCCGCGTTTCGCGCCGTTGACCTTATAATCCTGCTGTGCCGCCGCGGCAACCGCCGTCAGAGTGTCATACACCTTGGATGCCTGCCAAAAGGGCTTATTCTGCGTGCCTTTCTTGCTGTCCGACTTTTCGTTCTTTTTTTCATCATTCTTGGCCTTTTCAGCCACCTGCTTTTCATCGGCTTTATCCGTTTTTCCACCCGGCACGATAATCTCCGTTGTGCCGCCCTTTCCATCGGCAGCATCTGCATCGGGGGGGAGGGGGCTGCTCAGGTTGCAGCTGCTCATCAGGAACACGCAAAAAGCCAGAAGCAGGCAAAAGATACCTTTATTCCTCACGGTAATCATCCTCTTTATCCTTGATTGCATCAAAAACAGAACAGAGCTCTTTTTCGTGTGCCTGCAGGATTTTTGCAAGCTTTTCTTCCATGGCATCCTGATCATCAATAAAGGGGAACCCGACAATCCAGACAGGGTCGCAATGGCCCTCCTCCTCTATGATGGTATCCACCAGAGCACCTACAGGTTCCGTATCGTAATAATCAAAAACCGCTTCGTATTCCCAATCCTCAAGCTCTCTGTCGCAGCTTAAGCGAAGCACAACCTCGTTACTCTTGACATAAATGCTCCAGATCAGCTCTGCCCTTTCGGGAACGGAATAGGAGCCAAGCTCCTGATCCAGAAAGCCGGTTTCTTCATCCTTCAACATGATCACGATTGTTGTTTCTTCCATAAATGTTCTCCTTCATTCACAATGATACCCACAGTTATCTGTTCAGTATACTACAAAACCCGCTTTCTTGCAACAAATCCCACAATTTCACAGGTCTATCCCTTCTGACGAAAATTTCTCAGCTTTGTTCCCGTTTTATTTCAGAATTTCGGGGTAGGGAATAAATTCCTTCGGGGGATTTTCGTGCGTGCCTAGCATTTTTTCCATCCAGATCATGCCGAGCCACTGCTCCAGCTTATAGGCGCAGTCGGTGAATTTCCCGACCGCACGATAGCCCATTTTTTCATGGAAGGCAATGCTCTGCGGATTCGGATAAGCAATGCAGGCATTGACATTCTGCACATTCTGCTGCTTCAGCGCTTCCTCCAGCCTTTCATACAGCAGCCTGCCGACACCGCGCCCACGCACCCCGCGTTCCAGATAAACCGTTGCTTCCGCAGACCAGAGATACGCCCTTCTGGGATGAAATGCGGAGGCATAAGCATAGCCGATAATTCTGCCGTTTTCCACTGCCGCAAAATAGGGATATGCCTGCAGGGTATTGCGGATGCGTTCCCGAAATTCCTCTACGGTCGGAACGGTATATTCATAGGTGATGAAGGTATCGGTTACATAGGGGGCATAAATGGCAAGCAGTTTCTCTGCATCTGCCTCGGTTACGGGTCTGATTGTGATTTCCTCTATATTTTTCATAGAACTTCTCCTTTGTATATGAAGCAGGAAAGACTGCCCCATAAAAGAGCAGGCGTTCCCGTTTTATTTCGCGATTTCCTTCCAGAAGCTTTCTGCCTCAAAATGAGCATCCAGACCCAGATAATCGGAAATAGTCTGCCCCAGATCTGCGAAGGTCTTTCTGACACCAAGGTCAACGCCCTCCCGAATCGGCTTGCCGTAAGCCAGAATGGGGACGTATTCTCTGGAATGGTCGGTGCTGGGTGTGGTCGGATCGCAGCCATGGTCTGCCGTGATAAAAAGCACATCCTCCTCCTTCAGCTGCGCCAGAATTTCAGGCAGCCTGCTGTCGAAATATTCCAGTGCGCCTGCGTAGCCCTCCACATCGTTTCTGTGCCCGTAAATCATATCGGTATCGACCAGATTGGTGAACAGCAGTCCTTCAAAATCATCCTTGAGGAACTGAATGGTCTTTTCAATGCCGTCGTGGTTATTGGTGGTATGGTCGGTACGGGTCATGCCGCGATGCTCGAAGATATCCTCGATTTTTCCGACAGCCACAACCTCCATGCCCTTCGCCTTTGTGAGGTCGAGAATGGTCGGGCCTGTCGGCTCCAGAGAAAAATCCCTTCTGTTTTTGGTGCGGGTGAAGCCATCCTTTGCATTGCCGATGAAGGGACGCGCAATGACACGCCCAACGCCATACTTCCCTGTCAGGATTTTTCTTGCCTTTTCGCACATTTCATACAGCTTTTGGACAGGAATGACATCCTCATGTGCCGCAATCTGGAACACGCTGTCCGCAGAGGTATAGACGATGGGGTAGCCTGTTTTCATGTGCTCCACGCCCAAATCCTGAATGATGACCGTACCGGATTCGGCATAGTTGCCGAGTGTCTTTGTGCCGATTGCCGCTTCAAAGGCATCCATGACCTCCTTGGGGAAGCCTGTTTCCGTAAAGGTCGGGAAGGGTCTTTTGGTGATAATGCCTGCCATTTCCCAATGCCCTGTTGTGGTATCCTTGCCGATGGAGCGTTCTGCCATTTTGCCGTAGCAGCCCTTCGGTGCGGCAACCTCACCAAGAAGCGAGACCTCCTTGCCTTGGATATCCCCCAAACCTAAGGCGCAGAGGTTGGGCAGGCTCGTCTGCGGACGCACCTTCTTGATATTGACCAGGGTATTACTGCCAACATCCCCAAAATCAGCCGCATCGGGCAGCTCGCCAATGCCAACGCTGTCCAGTACAATAATAATCGCTCTTTTCATGCTTAACCCTCCTGTCTGATGGTTTTCAAAATCAAAGGTGTCTGCTCTGTCAGCGGTGCAGTCTCGATTGTGATGGCCTTTTGCAGGAAATCCGCCGCACTCTGACATTTTTCTCTGCTCTTACTATATACCACCGCCAAGGTTTCACCTGTTGCAATTACATCACCTGTGCGTTTTTTCATGACAATACCTGCACCAAAATCCAGCGTCTGTCCCTTGAACATCCGCCCTGCGCCGGTTTCCTGCGAGGCTCTGCCAATCATGGCTGTATCCATACGGGTAAGATACCCCGATTTCGTTGCTTTTACTTCCCATTTTTCCTCTGCCAGAGGGAGCAGGCTATAATCCGCAATGACGCGGACATCGCCGCCCTGCTGTATCAGCAGCTCCTTAAATTTTGCAAGCCCCTTGCCATTTCTGATATTTTCGAGCAGAAGTGCCTTGCCCTCCTCCTCACTCTGCACGCGCTCCGCCAGAAGGAGCATATTCGCGCCAAGCGTCAGAGAAACCTCAAGCAAATCGCCGCCGACATTGCCCTTCAGCACCTCGATGGCTTCCATTACCTCAAGGCTGTTGCCGATATACATGCCCAAGGGCTGTGCCATACTGCTGATAACCGCCGTTACCCTTCTGCCGACATGCCTGCCCATATCTGCCATAATGCCTGCAAGCCTTTCCGCATCCGCCGCATTTTTCATAAAGGCACCACTGCCGCATTTCACATCCAGTACGATTGCATCCGCGCCTGCGGCAATTTTTTTCGACATAATGCTTGCCGCAATCAGAGGGATGCTATCCACCGTTCCTGTGACATCGCGGAGAGCGTAAAGCTTTTTATCCGCAGGCGTAAGATTATCCGTCTGGCTCATCAGCACGATGCCGCTTTCCTTCGCAAAGCGCAGTGCTTCCTCCTCTGTCACATCCACCCGAAAGCCGGGGATGGATTCCAGCTTATCAATCGTGCCGCCGGAAAAGCCAAGCCCCCGACCGCTCATTTTTACCACAGGCACACCCACAGATGCAACCAAGGGCGCAAGAATCAGCGTTGTGGTATCCGCAACACCGCCTGTGCTGTGCTTATCCACCTTACAGCCTGCCAGAGCGGAGAGGTCAAACATACCGCCCGAATGCGCCATTTCCATGGTCAGCTGTGCCGTTTCTTCCGTATCCATGCCCTTCAGAAAAATTGCCATCAGCAAGGCGGAAATCTGATAATCGGGCAGAGTGCCATCCGTCACGCCCTTCACAAAAAAGGCAATTTCTTCTTTTGTCAGCTTGCCGCCGTCTCTTTTTTTGATGATGCTATCTACAAAATTCACGCAGGAATCCTCCCTTCGGATCGAACCTTTCTTTTTTTCCTATTTTACCATAAAAAGAAGTAAATGACGATAAAATTCCTATCTGCTTTGTATAAAATAAAAAACTGCTCCGAAGTCTCCCTCAAAGCAGTCTTATTTCCAAGTAATTTCTTTCTGAATACTCTTTTTTAGCAGGTTGCGCCGCCGACAACATCCAATCCCAGAATCTCTGCCTTTTTCTGCAGCAATTCATCACTCAGAAGGATTTTTTCCGCGTTCGCAAAGCCAATACGATTGATGGTATCCGCAAAGCGTTCGCCGCTTTCCCCTGCGGAACGGAACAGGAGGATTGCCTTTTCCACGGTATCCAGAACCTCATTCTTATCCGTAAAGATTTTATGAAGCATCTGCCCATGGGCAATCTTTTTGCCCCAGCGTCCGCCGACATAGACCTTATAGCCATCCACGCCCTCATCATTGCAATGGAAGGGACATTTGCCGATACAGCGACCGCAGTGGTTGCAAAGCTCTGCATCAATTTCCAGCTTGCCGTCTGTGTTTTTCTTCGCCGCATGGATAGGACAAGCCTCCTCCAACTGGCATTTTTTGCAGGAACGGCAATCCTCGATATGATACTGCGGCACTCTTGCGCCCACGATACCCAAATCGTTCAAGGTCGGCTTTACGCAGTTATTGGGACAGCCGCCTGTTGCGATCTTGAATTTATGCGGCAGGGATACCCCACGATAGCCCTGATAGAAGCGTGTATGGATTTCATCGCTCAGCGCATAGGCATCATACAGACCATACTGACAGGTGGTTGCCTTACAGGAAACCACAGGACGCACCTTGCTGCCTGTACCGCCGACGGAAAGCCCTGCCTTTGCCAGATGCGCGCAGAAGGCATCAATATCTTGATAAGCAATCCCCGAAACCTCAATCGTCAGACGGGTGGTCATCATCATGTGTCCATCACCATAAAGCCTTGCCGCTTCCGCAATGACACTTGCTTCCTCCGTGGTAATGCGTCCGTTTCTGGTGATGACGCGGGCGTTGAACAGATTCGTGCCCTTATGCTGCAAAAAGCCCATGCCCTTTACGCGCTTGATATCCTCGGGGCGCAGGGTACAGCCCTCCGCAGGAGCCTTGCCCTCCAGCTTATCAATAAATTCCTCCAGTGCCTCTGCGGTCAGCTCCACCGCATCCCGACAGCGTTTGCCCTCTGTTTTATACTTCGCCGCAAGAGGGGCACATTCCGTTGTGCCGAGCGCCAGCTTTTGTTCAAATGCGGCAACAAAATCCGCGCAGATTGTCTTTAAATCCTCTCTCGTGCCGTATTTGCTGCTCAAGACACCGATGGCACCGGAAAGCGCACCACAGGTGCCGCCCATACCCATGCCGGTGCGGAAGCCTGCAAACAGCTTCGTTGCTTCTTCTGTCATGCCAAGATGATATGCTTCATTTGCCGCAAGCAGAATGGCCTCTGCGCAGCTTTTATCCTGCACAAAATAATACTGTCCTGCCTTTTCCTTCAGCATCAATAATTCCTCCTTCATCTCTCCGAAAAATCAAATTCTCTCTCTTTTTCTCAAAATTTTTCTCAAAATGTCACTTGTTCTTCATTATATGCCCTTTTCTGACGGAAAGCAAGAATTTCTCCCCTGCGAAGTCAGGCTGTTTTGGGACAGAAAAAAAGGATATTCCGTTTGGAATATCCCTTCAGATCTGTTGAAAAAATTACAGGCTGTTTACCAGTCTTGTCAGAGAAGATTTCTTTCTTGCTACTGCATTTTTGTGGTAGATGCCTTTGATGTATGCTCTGTCGATTGCAGATACTGCGTTTTTCAGAGCAACAGCTGCTGTTTCCTTATCGCCTGCATTTACAGCAACGATTACTTTCTTCATAGCTGTTTTCACCTGAGATTTAATCATTTTGTTTCTCAGTGTTTTTTTGTTAATCACTTTGATTCTTTTCTTAGCAGATTTGATATTAGCCAATGTTATTTCCTCCTAATTACTTTAATGTGGTTTTCTCTGTCGATATTTTGGGGAATATCGCTCTTTCCTCTTACTATTAACCACCTTGAGGGCATGCTCCCTCCGACACGGCTTGGGGCTTTTTTTCCACTCTCTCGAGTACCCCATGGTTAACTTAACGGATATATTTTACCTTATGGAGCGAAATAAGTCAATGAATACTTTTCAAAACTACGAAAAAAATAATGAAAAACCCTAGGAAAATACAGAAAGGCAGTGAAAGCATGAACGAAAAAGACGAAAAAAAAGCGCCGCAGACGTTTTCTGTCCGCACAGACCTTGCCATTGAGGCACGGGAGCTGGCGCAGAAGGACACCACGGATACCCTTGAGGGCGTAGCGGTGGAAACAGACGAGCAGGCAGACTATTCCCTTACACATGTACACATCCTCTCTCCTGCGGGAAGCGCGCGCATGGGTAAGCCGATGGGGCATTATATTACACTGGAATCGGAAAAGCTAAAGGAAAATGATGCAGATTGTCACGAAAAGCTGATTGGGCTTCTGGCAGAGCAGATTCGCTCTCTGGCAAAGCCGAAAAGGGAGGATTGCATTCTGGTAATCGGGCTTGGTAATTGGAACATCACACCCGATGCACTCGGCCCGAAGGTAATTTCCAAAATCCTGGTGACGCGCCACCTCAGCGGCACACTTCCTGCGGAAATCGAGAAGGCTGTACGCCCTGTTGCCGCCGTCAGTCCGGGGGTAATGGGGATTACGGGGATAGAAACAGGAGAAATCGTAAAGGGGATTGTGGATAAGCTGCACCCCTCCCTGCTGATTGCGATTGATGCCCTTGCCGCACGCCGTTCCAACCGCATTAACGCCGCCATTCAGATGAGCGATACCGGCGTTGCGCCGGGCGCAGGGGTCGGCAATCGGCGCATGCTGCTGGATGAGGCACATCTGGGGATTCCCGTGATTGCGATTGGCGTACCGACTGTGGTGGATGCCGCAACGCTTGTAAATGACACAATGGACTGTATTCTGGAGGAAATGATTCGGCAGACAGAAAAGGGAACGGCGTTTTACGAGACGCTTGCCGATCTGGAGCAGGAGGAAAAATATCAGATGATTGCCGAAATCCTTGGGCCATATACAGGCAATCTGTTTGTGACACCGAAGGAGGTGGATGCCGTTGTGGATCGTCTGGCAAACATCATTGCCAACAGCATCAACATTGCACTGCACCCCGGCATTACGCTTGAGGATATCAATAAATACGCATGGTAACACCACAGAAAGCAGCGAAAAAGGAGCCATAACGGGGGTATCCCCACTGCGGCTCCTTCTTCTATGTATTTGCACTTACCGATTGCACCAAAGCCTTTTTCGCCTGCAAAGGGTCTGCTGATTATTCTATGCCAAGACAGCCGCCCCTTTGCACACCATTTTCCGATCCTTCGCTTTGGTGTATCTACCTGTACCACAAAGGTTCCGACGGATGCGTTTGCCCAACTTATCACATTCCGCCTGTTGGGATTTCTGCGCGCAGCTGTGCCCCTCTTTCATTTCCACATTTTTGCCCCGCGTGCAGAGATTCCGTTCTGATAGATTTCCCCTGAAAAATATCCCATAACAGCAATTTCTCAGCCTGTACCAAAAAAACTCCCTCCCCTCCATGCTTTTTACATTTCGCTTTTTACATTTCTGCTATGGGTACTGTTCATCTGCACCTGTTCCCTCCCGCAGGAAAAATACCCCTTTTCCTCTGCGGACAAATGCACGCAACTGAACTCTATCTTCCTTTATTTTACAAATTTTTCCGCTTTTATGGTATATCACGAAAGGGACATTTTTTATCTTTTTCTTAACGCAACCGTCCCCTTAGACTGGAACGGCGGTCGATATTCAATTTTCGGAACACAATCTTCAGATGATTCTTGACCGTACCCTCGGAAATATGCAGCATTTCGGCGATTTCTCCGTTGCGAAGTCCTCTTGCCGCAAGCTCCGCAATCTCACGCTCCCGTTTACTGAGCGGCTCCTCCCATTCATTCTCCTGCTTGGGAATGAACGCCTTCCATTCCGGCACAGCAGGGATATTCTGTATCGGCAGGCTGCGGATTTCCTGAATGACAGCGGCATATTTTCTGGAAACAGAGGGCAGATAAAACAACGGCTCCAGATATTCGCGGAAATAAGCCGCAAACGAAAGCACCTGATCCCGTTCTGCCAGGGAAAGCGTAAATTCCAGATGCTCCGCCGCCTTTCGGCTGCGTCCGATGGCAAAATAGCAAAGTGCTAGATTGGTGTGGATAAAAAGCTGGGACGGAAGGGCAATCAGCCTTGCATCCACCTTCAATGCTACCTCCAGAATCCCAATCGCCTTATGATAATTCTTCTTCAGAATAATTCTTGGAATACGCACACCCTTGATGGCACTGTTTGTAAAATTCAAATCATACAGCCGATTGGATGCCGCCTGCAGGCGCTTTCGCAATCTGTTCTCCTTCGGCTGCAGCATGGCAAAATAGCTCTGTACCGTTTCCTTCATGCACACATCCAGAAAGGTATCCTGCAGGAAGGCATAGGTATGCGCAGGGTCCTCCAGATAGTCCAAGGTTCGCTTCCATGCCTCCAAATCTCCGCGATAGACTGCATTGGTGCCAAGAAGCAGCGCCGCACCATAGGTCACGCAGGCATTCTTTCTTTGCAGAGACGCATACAACGCCTGATAGCCATAGATTTCCGCATCGGCGAAGCGCCCCTGCGCACAGCAGACCTCGCCCCGATACAGCTCCGCCGCACCGCTGCCATGCCCTGCCGTCAGGGAATTATACAGCTTCATGACGCGTTCCAATGTTTCTGCGGTTCGTTCCAATTCGCCCGGCTTTGTATAGAACAGCCGCCACATGGAAATACTGCCGAACAAAAACGGTTCTCCCACCGTAAAGATAACAGATGGCGCTGTCATCAGGCGTTTTGCCCGCTGATAATGCTGTTCCATTTTTTCCAGATTGGGAAAATCCTGAAAGGCGGCAATCAGTTCCCATTCTCCCAGAAGATTGGGGTCATTCCCATCACAGATGATGCTCTTCGCTTCCTCCAGAAGCTGTTGATATTCCGTAAAAGCGGCATCGGCAAAAAGCGCGTAGCAAAGCCGAAGAAGGGATAAGGGATACCTCTGCTTCGTTTCCATCGGGCAATGTCTCAGAATCTCCCCTGCAATTTCCGTATAGGAAAGCTTATCGAATTTTTCGAATAGAAGCCCTGTCAAATCGCAGGAAAGAATTCCCGCATAATCCAGAACCTTGTAGAAGGCGGCAACGGCTTTTTTCGTCTCCCCATGCTCCCGATACCAGCAGCCGCAGCGATGATAGCTGTCCCACTGCGTCAGAAAGGACGCATTATGCAGGCGATAAAGCAAAAACTTCCGCAGCAGCGCACAGAGGCAGTACCTCTGCTGCTCCGCATCATAGTACAGCAGGGGCAGACTATAAAACCACTCGCCCATCTGCTGCAAATCCGCAATGTCCTCTGTCAGCGCGCGCACCATTTCTACATCTACCGTTTCAAATTGCGCAAGACGCAGCAGCGCCTTTTTAAGGATATCCTCCTGCCTTCTCCAGAATAAATCCTCCATCAGACGGCTCAGCTTTTTCCATTCCACCTCTTCGCAGCCGTTTTGCAGATACAGCGAAACAACCGCCGCCCAACCGCCTGTTTCCTTCTGAATATGTATCGCCTGCTTTTCCGTAAGGGAAATGCCCAGCTCCTCTGCAAAGCAGATAATATCCTCCTTTCGCAGGAAAAAATCCTTTTTGGAAATGTAGCAGACGTGCATCAAATCCTGTATTGGCAGCTGCCAAAAGCTGCGAGAAAGAAAAATAACATGCACAGCGGTACCCTTCAGGGCAGAAAGCAGCTGCAAAACGGAAAACGGAAACTGCGCCGCAATCACCTGAAAATTATCAATCATCAGATAAAGCGAGGATTCCTCCGCAGGCTTTGCATGCACCAAAGGCCCGTTTTCATGATATAAATCGAAAATCTGCTGTGCCAGAGCAGAGTCCTTCTGTGCAATCTGGCGCACGAGCCAATCGCAGCAGACTGTGGCATCCTGCGCATTATGCCAGCGCAATGCCCCATACGGCACATCTCTGAGGGCATGCTTCAGGGCGGTTGTTTTTCCATAGCCGGCAGGTGCTTCTACAAGCGTCAGCGGCACGGTATGCAGCCGTTCCAGCTGGCACAGCAATCTTTCAGAAAAATAAATCGTTTGCAAATAAATCCCCCCTTCCCTTTTCTTGGCATCAGTATACCAATTTTTCACAGATTGTGCAAGAAACCCCAGAAAAGCACAAAAAACGCCATGCGGCTTTTTCGTTTCCGCACAGCGTTTTCATTGCTTTTCTTTTTATACTTTTTAAATCATTGTTGCCGCTTCAATCAGCTTCAGCTTCATTGCGCTCAGCTTATCGGAAAGATCAACCGGCACAATATCGGGGTTTTTCAGGCGTTTCTGTTCTTCCCAGAGGGTATCCTTTTCTCTGTTGCAGTATGCCTGAATGTCCATTGCCTTGGGGCATTCATACACCAGCTTACCATCCACAAAGATGGGAACAAGCAGTTCGCGAAGCGTGAAGCTGCCGGCAGGCAGCTGCATGCTTTTCCATTTTGCATTCGTATCATAGATATACAAATCGGAATCCTCTGTGAATTCTTCTTCCTCCAATGCCAGAAGGTCAGCCTTAATCTTGCCTGTCTTTTTATCATAAATACGGATAATTTTCTTGATGCCGGGATTCGTTACCTTCTCTACATTATTAGACAGCTTAATCTTAGGTTCAAAATCACCGTTTTCGGTTTCCTCTGCCGCCAGCTTATACACGCCGCCAAAGGCAGGGCAATCGTCAGAGGTAATCAGCTTTGTACCAACGCCCCAGAGGGTGATGGTTGCGCCCTGCAGCTTCAGGCTTGTAATCAGATTTTCATCCAAATCACTGGAGGCAGAAATGACAGCATTGGGATAGCCTGCCTCATCCAGCATCTGTCTTGCTCTCTTGGAAAGATATGCAAGGTCACCGCTGTCAAGACGGATACCATAGCCTTTTTCGGGCAGTGTGCCTGCCGCCTTCATTTCATCAAACACCTGAATGGCATGGGGCACGCCGCTTTTCAGTGTATTATAGGTATCCACCAACAAAATGCACGCATCGGGGAACAGGTTTGCATAGGTGCGGAAGGCTGTCAGCTCATCAGGGAAGCTCATTACCCAGCTATGCGCATGGGTACCCTTTACGGGAACATCATACAGCTTGCCTGTCAGCACGTTGCTTGTTGCCACACAGCCGCCGATGACTGCCGCTCTTGCACCGACTGTACCTGCATCGGGACCCTGCGCGCGGCGCAGACCAAATTCCAGAACGGGGTCGCCCTGTGCTGCGTGTACTACGCGGGAAGCCTTTGTTGCAATCAGGCTCTGGTGGTTGATGATATTCAAAAGTGCGGTTTCAATCAGCTGTGCCTCAATGATGGGGGCCTTGATACGCATCAACGGCTCATGCGGGAATACGATGGTTCCTTCGGGAACGGCATACACCTCGCCCGTAAAGCGGAAGCTTCTCAGGTAGTCAATGAAGTCCTCAGAGAAAAGATTTAAGCTTTCCAGATATGCAATATCCTCCTCTGTAAAATGCAGCCCATCCAGATATTCAATCGCCTGCTGCAGCCCTGCGGTAATTGCAAAGCCGTTGCCGCTGGGGTTCTTTCTATAGAACAGATCGAATACGACCTTTCTGTTATATGCGCCTGTTTCATAGTAGCCCTGCATCATGGTCAGCTCATATAAGTCTGTCAGCAGTGCAAAGTCTCTACCTTTCATTTTAAAATCTCCTTTTCGGTGTTACAGGATGTCCGGTTTTCTTATTTTTTCTGTTTTCTGCACCCTGTCAAGATAATATTTACAAAAGCAGAACCGTGCGTGGTTCTGATTACCAATTATACATAGTTTTTCTCGGAAAATCAAATTTTTTAACTGTCTTTACATGTAAATTTACACATTGTATGCAAAAATCACGTTTTTTTCGCGTTTTTCCCTTATTTTCTCTTGAAATTTCAGTACTTTTGTATACAGTTTTCATGAATACACCATTCTTTTGGTTTCTTTGCAAAAAATGCTTTACAAGTTTTTGTACGCATTGTATAATACACAGGTAAATACGAAAAAACACTATGAAGGAGACAGTATGTATCCTCAGCTTGCCTGCAGAGAGTCGGGGGCTTGGTGGGAGCCCGATGACAAGGAAGATACAGAAAATCACTCCGGAGTGGCAGTCCGAACCGTTCTTTTGCTCAGTAGGCTCTGCCGTAGCCCGCGTTAAGGGAAAGCATCATGATGGTGATGTCAATAAGCTGGGCGGCATTTTGTGCCGTCAATTCAGGTGGTACCGCGAACTCTTTCGTCCTGTAGGGATGAAAGGGTTTTTTTATTTATTGAAAAGCGGAGCATGCAAGGCAGGAATAAATTTTCATAAGCTTGCTTATCCGAAAATTTATTATGACTTATTTGCGAAGCAAATCTACCGAAAATCCGAAGGATTTGAGGTACATTCGAGCTTTGAGGTATATTCCAGCTTTCTCCGCGGTCTATCCGATTTTCATATCGACAGTAAAACAGCGGCAAAAACCGCACCATCATAAAACATACGGAAGATAAAGCACAAAAAATACAAAAGACAAAAATTTCAGAGGTATCAGAAAAACACAAAGGAAAAAAGAACAAGCTACGAGAGAAACACACTTTGAAAGGTAAATCATTTTTAAGGAGGAATTGAAATGTACGACAAGGTACCCAATAACATGAACTTCGTTGAAAGAGAAGTACAGGTTGAAAAGTATTGGAAAGACAATGACATCTTCGGCAAGAGCATCAAGGCAAGAGAAGGCGCACCCGTTTTCACCTTCTATGACGGTCCCCCGACAGCAAACGGCAAGCCCCATATCGGTCATATCATCACCCGTGCGGTAAAGGACTTAATTCCCCGTTACAAAACCATGAAGGGCTACAAGGTTCTGAGAAAGGCCGGCTGGGATACACACGGTTTGCCTGTTGAACTGGAGGTAGAAAAGACACTGGGTCTGGATGGCAAGGATCAGATTGAAGGCTACGGCGTAGAGCCCTTCATCGAAAAATGTAAGGAAAGCGTATGGACATACGAACAGGAATGGCGTTCCATGAGTGACCGTGTCGGCTTCTGGGCGGATATGGATCATCCCTATGTCACATACCATAATGACTATATCGAATCCGAATGGTGGGCACTGAAGCAGATCTGGGACAAGGGTCTGTTATACAAAGGGCACAAGGTTGTTCCCTACTGCCCTCGCTGCGGCACAGCACTTTCCTCTCACGAGGTTGCACAGGGCTATAAGGATGTAAAGGAAACCTCTGCCATTGCAAAATTTAAAATGGAAGGCACAGAAAACACCTACTTCCTTGCTTGGACAACAACCCCTTGGACACTGCCCTCCAACGTAATTCTGTCCGTAAATGCAAACGAAACCTATGTTAAAGCAAAATATCAGGATTATTATGTAATCATGGCTGAAGCACTCTTGGACAGCGTTCTGGGCGAAGGCAATTATGAAGTCGTAGAATCCATGAAGGGCGGCGATCTGGAATATGTAAAATATGAACCCCTGTTCGATTTCCAGCCCAACGGCGAGGACTTCAAGGGCTACTTCGTAACCTGCGATGATTATGTAACACTGACAGATGGTACCGGTATCGTTCACACTGCGTATGCGTATGGTGAGGATGACTACCGTGTATGTAAAAAATATGATGTAACCTTCTATCAAAATGTTGACACCACAGGTCACCTGAACAGCCTGGCAGGCCCCTTTGAAGGTCTGTTCGTAAAGGATGCCGATCCTGTTATTCTGAAATATATGGAAGAAAACGGCACCTTATTTGCAGCACTGCCCTTCGAACATAATTATCCTTTCTGCTGGAGATGTGACACACCTCTGTTGTATTATGCAAGAAGCACATGGTTCATCAAAATGACTGCACTGAGAGATAATCTGGTGCGCAACAACAGAACAATCAACTGGTATCCCGACAACATCAAGGAGGGTCGTTTCGGCAACTTCCTGGAAAACGTTATCGACTGGGGTCTGTCCCGCGAAAGATACTGGGGTACTCCACTGCCCATCTGGGAATGTGAATGTGGTCACAGACATACCATCGGCAGCATTGCAGAGCTGAAGGAAATGTCTCCCGACTGCCCCGACAACATCGAACTGCACAAGCCCTTCATCGACGCGGTACACATCACCTGCCCGAAATGTGGCAAGCTGATGACAAGAGTGCCTGAGGTTATCGACTGTTGGTTCGACAGCGGCTCCATGCCCTTCGCACAGTGGCACTATCCGTTTGAAAATAAGGATATCTTCGATGAAAACTTCCCCGCAGACTTTATCTCCGAGGCAGTTGACCAGACCCGTGGCTGGTTCTATACTCTGCTGGCTGTCAGCACACTGCTGTTCGATAAGGCTCCCTATAAGAACTGCATCGTTCTGGGACATGTGCAGGATAAGGACGGTCAGAAGATGTCCAAGCATAAAGGCAACGTTGTTAACCCTTGGGATGCACTGAATAAGCAGGGTGCCGATGCGGTTCGTTGGTACTTCTACGCAAACTCCGCGCCTTGGCTACCCTCTCGCTATTATGATGAGGCTGTATCCGAAATGCAGAGAAAATTCATGGGTACGCTGTGGAACACCTACGCTTTCTACATCCTGTACGCAGAAATCGACCAGTTCGATCCTACAAAATACACACTGGATTATGAAAAGCTGGCTCCCATGGATAAATGGATTCTCTCCAAGCTGCAGACACTGAATAAATTCGTGGATGAATCTCTGGAGGGCTACAAGCTGACAGAGCCTGCCCGTGCAATGGTTGATTTCTTGGATGACCTGTCCAACTGGTATGTAAGAAGAAGCCGTGAGCGCTTCTGGGCAGAAGGCATGGAACAGGATAAAATCAATGCTTATATGACACTGTATACCGTTCTGGAAACCATGGTAAAGCTGGCTGCTCCCTTCACCCCCTTCATCACAGAGGAAATCTACGGCAATCTGGTGAAGAAGGTGGATGCAAGCGCTCCCGAATCCGTTCACCTCTGCGATTGGCCTGCATACCATGCAGAATGGGTAGATGCTGATTTGGAAGAAAACATGGACTTCGTTTTGAAGGTTGTTGTAGAAGGCCGTGCGGCAAGAAACGCAAGCGCAATGAAGAACAGACAGCCTCTGGCTATGATGTATGTAAAGGCAACACAGAGCCTGCCCGCAGAATACTGCGACATCATCAAGGACGAGCTGAATGTGAAGGCAGTTTCCTTCACAGATGACGTAGAAGCCTTCACAACCTACACCTTCAAGCCTCAGCTGAGAACACTGGGCAAGAAATACGGCAAGCTGGTGCCTGCCATCGGTGCTTATCTGAAGGAGGTAGAGGGCAACGGCTTCATGGCACAGCTGAAAGCAGACGGCAAGGTTTCCTTCACCGTAGACGGCAGCGAGGTTGTTCTGGAAATGGATGATGTTCTGGTTGATACCGCAGAAAAGGACGGCTTCGTATCCTCCGGCGACAACAACCTGACCGTTGTTCTGGACACAAACCTGACACCCGAGCTGGTGGAAGAAGGCTTCGTGCGTGAAATCGTTTCCAAGGTACAGACCATGCGTAAGGAAGCTGATTTCAACGTAACAGACCGCATCCGCGTTTACTATGACGGCAACGCAAGGATTGCAGAAATCCTTGCTGCAAATGACATCAAGGGCGATGTACTGGCAGTTGAGGTTGTCGCAGGCAAGGGCGGCGAGCTGAGCAAGGAATGGAATATCAATGGTGAAAAGGTAACACTGGGTGTTGCAAGAGTATAAAGCATCATAAAACATAAAAAAATCCCGAAGGAAATTTCCTTCGGGGTTTTTTATGCTCCGGATTATTGATTTGCAGAAATGCTTTCTGCGCTCTTTGCTTCTTCGGGAATGGTGATTTCCTTAACTGCGTTGAACTGGCTGCAAACCATGGAAATGCTTGTTTTTTCCACCTTTACGGCAGAGGACGCATCCGTACTGCCGGCAGCTTCCATCGCCTTATCCATGATTTTCTGCATTACCTCAGTCAAGTTCATTTCATATTTCAGCACATAGCCATCCGCATCAATCCAGAGCGTCAGGGGAAGGCTTTTCACCGATTCGGTAAGGGCTGCAAGCTGTTCCTCTGTGACACCCATTGCCGCAGCGGTTTCTGTCATGCCGCTTTCCGCAAGCACCTTTTGCAGAACATCTTTTTTCAGTGTACCTTCGATTTTTGTTGCTTCGGTATCATTGATTTTTTCTGTTGCGGTTGCGGAAAAATCGGCTAAATTGCTCAGATAGAGTGTCACATTTTCCTCCGCGTTATACTGTGCAAGACCTCCAAGCTCCATCGTCTGGCTATACCATGTATCCGCCGCCAGAACATAGGTGCGCAGCTTGCCATCCTCCTCCTCGGCGTACATCTGCATGTTCTGCGCTTCTGTGCCATCCTCCAAGGTTGCGGAGAGGTTCATCTGCATTCGCAGGGGATTCTGCTGTGTCAGAATTTTAGCGACTGTGGTGGTTTCCGCGGTTTCCTCGCCCATGGACATATCCATTTCCATCGTCATTTCCGCTGCCATGCTTTCCACTGTTGCCATGGTTTTCTGCGAAAGCGTCAGCAATTCCTTTGTTTCCTCCGCACTCAGTACAGTTGTGCCGCAGCCTGCCAAGGTCAGCACTGCCGCAAGCGCCGCCGCCAAAAGCTTCTTCGATTTCATTTCTGTTTTCTCCTTTCTATGTCTCTGTGTCCTTCCTATATTATGCCTTTTTCTCTTTTTTCTTTTTCTCTTTTTCTAACGCCTTGCCGCCTGTGCAATAGGGCAGCAGGAAGCACTCCTGACATTTCGGTCTGCGTGCAATGCAGATTTTCCTGCCATGTGCAATCATCTGGGTATTGATATCAATCCATTTATCCTTCGGAACAAGCTGCATCAGGTCAAATTCAATCTTGACGGGATCTTCGTTTTTTGTCAGCCCAAGCAGGTTGGAAACGCGCTTAACATGTGTATCCACCACCACACTGGGGATATGATACCAGTTTCCGCGCACAACATTTGCCGTTTTTCTGCCGACACCCGCAAGGGCAGTCAGCTGCTCGATATCCGAGGGAACCTCTCCATTATAGTCCTGCAAAAGCTTCTGACAGCAGGCAATGATATTCTTCGCCTTATTATGATAAAAGCCTGTCGAGTGAATATCCTGCTCCAGCTCTGCAAGATCTGCCTGTGCAAAGTCCTTGACAGAGGTATATTTCTTGAATAAATCCTTTGTTACAAGATTCACTCTGGCATCGGTGCATTGTGCGGAAAGCATGGTTGCAATCAGAAGCTGCCATGCGTTTTCGTGGTCAAGATAGCATTTTGTCGGACCGTAATGCTCGTGCAAAAGCTCTAAAATAATTGTTACCTTTTCTTTTTTTGTCATGCGTCCTTCTCCTTCCCGAAATAAGAATATTTCCCGAAATTTCCCGAGAAATATTTCCCTTCCTCTCTGTTTATCTGCAAAAGCGGTCGGCTTTTTTCTCTCTTTTCCTATCCTATCAAACCATCCCACTTTTTGCAACGCTGTCGGTGCAGGAAAATTTTCTTTTCCCCTGTCTGTGTCTTCCCTGCATTGACAAACCCATTTGGGTATACTATCATAAGAACGAAGGGAGGGACAGGAATGGAACAGAATATTCTGAAAAATGCAGCTTTGAAATCCACAAAAAAGCGGCAAGTACTATTGCTTTTATTGCAAAAGCAGGCACGCCCCATGACGGCAGAGGAACTACACGCCTTAGCCGAGCCGATTCTTCCCATGAATGTTTCCACCGTTTACCGCACGCTGAACACGCTGACAGAAAAGAAAATTCTCATCCGCTCTGTCCGGCAGGATGGGAAGGCATATTATTCCTTAGCAAAAAAGGATCATTCGCACCGTCTGGTCTGCGACCTCTGCGGCAAGGTAATTCCTGTGGATACCTGCCCACTCAGTGAATTAGAGGAAACCCTGCAACAGAAAACGGGATTTCGGATTACGGGACATTCTCTGGAATTTACGGGACTCTGCCCCGAATGCAGTAAAAAGGATACTGACGAAAAATAAAAAAGCCCTTGCAAGAAGTCATCCGACCTCTTGGAAAGGCTTATTTTTTATTCTGCCCAGCGTCCCAGCTTACGGAAGCGCTGATATCTTTCTTCGGAAAGCTCTTTTCCTGTTTTTTTCGACCATCCCTTTAAATCCAGGATGAGTTTTTCCTTCATTTCCTCGCACATTCTTCCGAAATGCACAAAGTCCTCAGGAATAATTTCTTCTGCTACGCCGAATTCCTTCATATCCTCCGCCGTAATATGCAGACATTCTGCCGCATCGGGCGCAAGCTTGGCATCCTCCCAGAGGATACTTGCACAGCCCTCAGGGGAAATAACGGAAAAGACCGCATTTTCAAGCATATACAGCTTATTCGCAACGGAAAGCCCCAAGGCACCGCCGCTGCCGCCTTCCCCAATGACAATCGTAATAATCGGCGTTTCCAGTCCCATCATCTGCATAAGGTTATCGGCAATCGCCTGTCCCTGTCCGCGTTCCTCTGCCTCCTCGCCGCAGAATGCACCGGAGGTATCCACAAAGCAGATAACAGGTCTGTGGAATTTTTCCGCCTGTCTCATCAAGCGCAGTGCCTTGCGATAGCCTTCGGGCATGGGGCAGCCGAAATTGCAGCGGATTCTTTCTTCCAGATTGCGTCCGCGTTCAATGCCGATAAAGGTTGCGGGGATATCCCCCAGCATACCGATGCCGCCGATAATTGCCGCATCATCGGCATATTTTCTGTCCCCATGCAGCTCCGTCCGCTCCTGAAACAGCTTTTCGATATAGGAACGCGCCGTCGGGCGGGTCTGACTTCTCGCCGTCTGTAATTTTTCATAGGCATTCATCCGCGTCATTCCTTTCTACCATGCTGCCGCAGCAGCTTTTCCAAAGTTCCTCTCAGTTCTGTTCTCGGCACAATGGCATCCACAAAGCCATGCTCCAGCAGAAATTCTGCCTTCTGGAAATCCTCCGGCAGCTTTTTCTTTGTGGTCTGCTCAATGACCCTTCTGCCTGCAAAGCCAATGGTTGCGTTTGGCTCGGAAAGGATAATATCCCCAAGCATGGCAAAGCTTGCCGTCACGCCGCCGGTTGTGGGGTCTGTCAGAACGGTGATATACAGACCGCCCTTTTTGCTGTGCTGCTCTACTGCGCCGCTTGTTTTTGCCATCTGCATCAGGGAAAGAATCCCCTCCTGCATACGCGCGCCACCGCTTGCCGTAAAACCGACCACAGGCAGCTCATGCTCTGCGGCATATTCAAACAGGCGAGCGATTTTTTCGCCGACAACAGAGCCCATACTGCCCATCATAAAGCCGGGCTCCATCACGAACACCGCACAGCGCTGATGGCGAATCTTGGCTATCCCACAGACAACGCCCTCCTCCTCGCCGCTGACGGCTCTGCCGCGATCCATTTTATCCTGATACCCGGGAAATTCCAACGGGTCAATCGTTTCGATATTGGAAAATAATTCGTGGAAGCTGTCCTTATCGCAAAGCGCCTTAATTCTGGTTCTTGCGCCAATGCGGAAATGATGTCCGCAATGGGGGCAGGTCACCTTCTGCTTCGCAATCGCACGTCTGGTTTCATAGGACTTGCAGATAGGGCAACGCACCTTTTCTTCTGTTGTATTTTTCAGTGTGATACCGCCTTTTTCCAAAGCATTTTTGGATTTGCGGAAGTAACCCATAATGTTACTCATTTATATCACCCCTTTTTCAAAATTTTGTCCAGAATGAGGGTATCATAATTCCCCTTCTGGAAGATTTTGCTGCGAATCAGCTGCAGCTGTTCTTCAATATTGGTTTCTACCCCAACGATTACCATTTCGCAAAGAGATGCCTCCATTCTGCGGATGGCTTCCTCTCTGGTGTTTGCGTGGACAATCAGCTTGCCAAGCATGGAATCATAGAAGGGAACCACAACGGTATCCTGCATGAGTGCGGTATCGAAATGCACTCTGCCGCCGCCGGGAATATGCAGAAACTCCACTCTGCCTGTAGAGCGTGCATTGATACGACATTCGATGGCGTGTCCCTGCAGGCGGATATCCTCCTGCTTCATATTCAGGGGCACCTGACAGGCAATACGAATCTGCCATTTCACAATATCCACGCCGCTGATTTCCTCCGTAATGGGATGCTCCACCTGCAAACGGGTATTCATCTCGATGAAATAAAACTGCCCATCGGGGGCAAGCAGAAATTCTACTGTGCCTGCATTGGTATAATTTGCCGCCTTTGCCGCCAGAACTGCCGCATCCATCATTTTTCTGCGGATGTCCTCTGTCATAACGGGGCTGGGCGTTTCCTCCAGCACCTTCTGCTTATTCAGCTGGAGAGAGCAGTCTCTTTCGCCCAGACAGAGGATATTCCCCTGTTGGTCTGCCAGAATCTGCATTTCCACATGGCGCACATGGGTAAGGTATTTCTCTAAGAAAACATCCCCATTGCCGAAGGCACTCTCCGCCTCACGCGATGCCGTATGGAAGGCATCCGCAAGGTCTTCCTCTCTCGCCACCACGCGGATACCCTTGCCGCCGCCGCCTGCCGTTGCCTTTACCAGAAGCGGATAGCCGATTTCCTTGGCATATTTCTTTGCTTCCTCTACATCTTTAAGAACCTCCGTTCCGGGAACAACGGGCACGCCGACCTGCTGCATCAGCTGACGGGAGGTATCCTTATCGCCCATGGCAGAGATAACCTCGCTTTTCGGGCCGATAAAGACAATGCCGTTTTCTTCGCAAAGCTTGGCAAAGCCTGCATTTTCGGAAAGAAAGCCATAGCCGGGGTGAATTGCCTCGGCATTGGTTGCCAGCGCTGCGCTGATGATATTTTTCTGATTTAAGTAGCTCTCTGCCGCCGCATTGCCGCCAATGCAGATACGCTCATCCGCAAGGGCAACGGGCAGGGAATTTCTGTCCGCCTCGGAATAGACAGCCACCGTCTCGATGCCCATTTCCTTGCAGGCACGGATGATGCGGACTGCCACTTCGCCTCTATTGGCAACGAGAATTTTAGAAAACATTTCCTGTCACTCCTTGATAAGTGCAAAGGAAAACTCTGCACTGACACACAACTTACCGTCTACATAGCCCTTGCCCTCTGCCCAGTAGAAGGGACCCTTATGCTTGAGCAGGGTACATTCTGTTTCAAATACATCCCCAGGGTGTACGGGGTTTTTAAAACGCACCTTATCCAGTCCCGTAAAGAAGGGGGTAATGCCCTCTGCCTCACCGGAAAGCAGGACACACGCACTCTGCCCCAGAATTTCGCAGAGAATGACACCGGGGACAACCGGATTACCGGGGAAATGCCCCTGCAGGAAAAATTCATCCCCTCGGATGGTTTTTTTGCCGTAAGCCTTGCCCTCTCTCAGCTCTGCTTCATCAATCAGAAGCATGTGATCTCTATGGGGCAGGATTTTTTTGATTTCTTCCTGATTCATCAGTTTTCCTCCTTTTCGGGCAAGATGCGAACCAAGGGCTGACCGAATTCCACAATCTGCCCATTATCCACGCAGACTGCCGCAATCGTGCCTTCCAGTTCTGCTTCGATATTATTGAACATCTTCATGGATTCGACAATGCAGAGCACATCGCCCTTTTTCACCTTATCGCCCACCTGCACAAAGGGCTCTGCCCCTGCCTGTGGCGCAAGATAAACCGTACCCACCAGCGGGGATTTCTGCTCCACGCCTGCGAGTGCTTCTGCTTTTTCCACAGAAGGCACTTCTGCAACAGGCACTTCCGCTATGTTTTCCACAGAAACCACAGGCATTTCCACTACCGCCTGTCTGCCGCCTGCTTCCAGAACGATACGGGTATCCCCCTCTGTCAGGTCTAATTTTGTCAGCTGATTCTGGCGCAGAATCTTCGCCAGATCATTGATTTTATTCGTATCCATATTCATCAGCCCCTCATCTTTCTGAATGCAACACAGGCATTATGACCGCCAAAGCCCAGAGAAGTGGACATTGCCGCTTCTACGGTTGTCTTGACCGCTGTGTTGGGGGTGTAGTCCAAATCACACGCAGGGTCAGCCTCCTTCAGGTTGATGGTAGGAGGGATAACATCCTCCTGCACTGCCAGAATTGCCGCGATTGCCTCTACTGCACCTGCTGCGCCGAGCATGTGTCCTGTCATGGATTTTGTGGAGCTGATGTGAACCTTTTTCGCATCTGCTTCGCCAAAGGCATTTTTGATAGCTCTGGTTTCTGTTTTATCATTCAGGGCTGTGCCTGTGCCATGTGCATTGATATAAATTTCTTCGGGCTTTACGCCTTCCAGACCTGCCATTGCATTTACGATTGCCTTGCCGCTTGCGATTGCTTCCTCCGCAGGAGCGGTTACATGGTGTGCATCACAGGTGGAGCCATAGCCTACGATTTCCGCATAAATTTTTGCGCCGCGCGCCTTTGCGTGTTCATATTCTTCCAGAATTACCGCACCTGCGCCCTCGCCCATAACGAAGCCTGCACGGCGTTTATCGAAGGGCAGGGATGCCGCATTGGGGTCTTCCGATGCATTCAGTGCCATGCAGCTGCCGAAGCCTGCCACTGCCAACGGAACGATTGCCGCTTCACTGCCGCCGCAGATTGCCGCTGTGGTATAGCCATGCAGAACGGCTCTGTAGCCTTCACCGATAGCAGTTGTACCTGTTGCACAGGCGGTAGAAACCGCAACACAGGCATTCTGCGCCTGATAGTGAATGGCAATATTGCCTGCCGCAATGTTATTGATAATCTTGGGGATGAACAGAGGAGAAACACGGCGAGGTCCTTTTTCCCTCAGCACATCATAGCTTTCGCAAAGCGTTTCAAAGCCGCCGATGCCGCTACCGAAATAAACCGCCAAATCCTCTTTTTCAATATTGCCTTCCAGCTGACTGTCTGTCATCGCCTCACCGGCTGCCACCATAGCAAACTGCACGAAACGATCCAGCTTCTTTGCTGTCAGCTTATCCATATATTTTGTCGGATCAAACTCCTTCACCTCTGCCGCCAGCTTATATTTGCTTTCGCTGACATCAAATCTGGTGATGGGTGCGATACCGTTTTTTCCGTTTTTAATTGCTTCCCAGAATTCCGGCACGTTATTGCCCACAGGGGTCACTGCGCCGATGCCTGTTACTACTACTCGTCTCATTTCATCAATCCTTTCCTGCGAAATCCGACTGCTTTTTCGGTTCCTTCGCGCCGATTCAGCATGCCAGACCGCCATCAATACGGATGACCTCGCCTGTAATGTAATCAGAATGTTCCGACGCTAAGAACAATGCCAGCTTCGCCACTTCCTCCGCTTCGCCGAAGCGCTTCATGGGAATGGCATCCTTCAATGTATCGTTTTCCAATGCCTGTGTCATTTCCGTTGCGATAAAGCCGGGAGCGATTGCATTGCAGCATACCCCTCTGGAAGCCAGTTCCTTGGCAACGGATTTTGTCAGCCCGATTACCCCTGCCTTGGATGCGGAATAATTTGCCTGCCCAGGGTTGCCTGTCAGACCGGAAACGGAGCTGATATTGATAATCTTGCCGCCCTTCTGCTTGAGGAAAAGAGGATATACCCCTTTTGTCATATAAAATGCGCCCTTGAGGTTTGTATCAATGACTGCGTCAAAATCTGCCGCCTTCATCATGGGCACCAGCTTATCCTTCGTAATGCCTGCGTTATTCACCAGAATCTGAATGCCGCCGAAATCCTTCACGATTTCCTTTACAACTGCCGCAACGGCATCTGCATCCGCAACGTTGCACTGATATGCCTTTGCCTTTACGCCCAGTCCTTCCAATTCCTTTACGGTTTCCTCCGCCTTCGCGGTATTGCCCGCATATAAAAACGCAATATCTGCGCCATTTTCTGCAAATTTCAGGCAGATTGCCTTACCAATCCCTCTGGAGCCGCCGGTTACGACTGCTGTTTTTCCTTTCAGCATCCCATTTCCTCCTTCACCTTTTCGATTTCCTCCATATTGGAAACGCTGTATACCCTTGCTTCGGGCAGGATGCGCTTGATGAGCTTTTTCAGCGTATCGCCGATGCCTACCTCAATGAAGGTATCGAAGCCATCTGCCGCCATGCGTTCCATGCTTTCCTGCCAACGCAGACTGTGGTTAATCTGATTTTCCATCAATTCCAGTACGTTTTCCGTATAGGGCTCTGTGGTAAAGTTGGAATAAACGGTCAGCGCGGGCTTTCTCAGCTCAAATTCTCTTGCATCCTCGGAAAATTCCCTGCTTGCTCCATCCATGAAAGGAGAATGGAACCCCCCGCCGACTGCTACGGGCAGACCTCTGCCGCCTGCTTCACGCACCGCCTGCTTAAAGGCATCCATTTCCTCAATCGCCCCTGCCACAACAAGCTGACCGGGCGCATTATAGTTTACGGGATACACCTGCTTGAACTGCTTGCAGATTTCCTCAATTTTTGCGTTGTCCAGCTTCATGACCGCAAGCATGGACGCAGGATGCTCTGCCGCAGCCTTTGCCATAGCTCTGCCGCGGATGCAAGCCAGACGGAAACCATCCAGATGGCTATACGCACCGGCAAACGCCAATGCAGGCAGTTCACCCAGAGAAAAGCCTGCCACGCCATCCACAGGGATACCTGCTTCGGAAAGCGCAATCGCCGCCGCAAGATCTGTCAGATACAGACAGGGCTGTGTATTCTGGGTTTCCTTCAGCTCCTCCGCGGTGCCGGAAAAGCACTGCGCCAGTGTACCGCTTCTGAGGGTTTCTGCTCTGTCGAACAAATCCTTTACGGTTTCGTTGTTATCATAAAAGCTTTTGCCCATGCCTGCCTTCTGTGCGCCCTGACCGGAAAAAACAAATGCTATTTTACCCATTTTGCCGCTCCTTTCAGTAACGCCTCTGCTTCTGCTGCAATTTCCTGCACAATTTCTGCCGCAGGCTGTTCCTTTTTCACCATGCCGGCAATCTGCCCTGCCATAAAGCAGCCTTCCTTGGTATCGCCCTCCACTGCTGCCTTGCGCAGTGCGCCAACGCCCAGCTTATCTACCATTTCGGCGGTTGTTTCGGGGGCATATTCCACCTGCAGGAAATGACGGGCAAACTGGTTTTTCATCACACGGCAGGTGCTGCCGCCGAAGCGTCTGCCTGTCGCTGTTGTGGAAACATCCGTTGCCTTTTTCACCATATCCTTATAATTCTGATGCACACCACATTCCTCTGCAAGCAGGAAACGAGTGCCCATCTGCACGCCAACTGCGCCCAGCATAAATGCCGCTGCCATCCCTCTGCCGTCGCCGATGCCGCCTGCCGCCAGTACAGGGATATCCACCGCATCTGCCACCTGGGGAACCAAGGGCATGGTGGAAAGCTCGCCGATATGACCGCCGGATTCGCCACCTTCGGCAATGACAGCATCTGCACCTGCTCTCGCCATCATCTTTGCCGCTGCGACAGAAGCCGCTACAGGAATCACCTTGATGCCTGCTTCCTTCCACATGGGAACATATTGATTGGGAATGCCTGCACCTGTGGTGACTACTGCCACCTTTTCCTCCGCAACGATTTTTGCAACTTCCTGCACATGGGGACTCATCAGCATGATATTCACGCCGAAGGGTTTATCTGTCAGGCTTCTTGCAATGCGAATCTGTTCTCTCAGATAATCGCCGCCTGCGTTCATTGCAGAGATAATCCCAAGGCCGCCGCCATTGGAAACCGCTGCCGCCAGCTTGCCGTCAGCAATCCATGCCATACCGCCCTGAAAAATAGGATATTTGATGCCCAGCATCTCACAAATCGGTGAAACGATCATATCGTCGTCCTCCTTTTCCTTTGTTTTTATCTTACGCCTGTTTTTCTTCGATCAGCTTAACCAGATCGCCAACAGTGTTTACTTTGTTTTCGCCCATTTCGATTTCTGTGCCCAGCTCTTCTTCCAGATTCATCAGAAGCTCCATAACATCCAGAGAGTCGATGCCCAGTGTGCTGAATTCTGTGTCCATTTTGATTTCTGCTGCGTCACATTCCAGTTTTTCTGCCAACATTGCTGCGATTTTTTCGAATACCATAATTTTTCTCCTTTTCTTTTACCTTTTTTTTCTTGTTTTCTTTTCTTTTTTACCATCTTACTAAACAACAGGCGCTTGCCAGACCGCCGCCAAAGGCGGGCAGTAATAATAAATCTCCTCTATGCAGCTTCCCTGCCCGGTTCAGTTCGTCCAAGGCAATGGGAATGCTGGCGGAAGAAGTATTGCCGTATTTATGAATATTTAAATAAAATTTTTCCTTGGGCACCTTCAGCTTTGTGCTTGCGAAATCAATGATGCGCTGATTTGCCTGATGCGGCACAATATACGCGATATCATCAAAGGTCAGCCCATTGCGCTCCAGAATTCCCTTGCAGTCTCTGCAAATGGCGGTTACCGCAAATTTAAAGGTTTCCTGCCCTGCCATGTGAATATAGGGCTTCTTTTCCTGTCCTCTTTCATAGAAGGGAGACATCCCCACAGGCTGTGGAATATCAATGACATCATCGCCGCCCTTTACATCAAAAACAGCATCCAGATAATTTTCACCTGCTTCCAGAACCACCGCACCTGCGCCGTCACCGAAGATAACCGCAGTGCCTCTGTCATTCCAATCCAGCAGGCGGCTCAGACGTTCTGCCCCGATAACGAGCACCTTCTTCACCTTGCCTCTGGCAAAGAACCCTGCCGCCGTTTCCAGAAGAAAATCAAACGCAGAGCATGCCGCATTGATATCCATGGTCATGCAGGAAAGCCCCAGCAGATTCTGAATCATGCAGGAAACAGAAGGGGAAATGCTCTCCCCGCTGACGCTTGCCGCCAAAATCAGGTCGATTTCCTCCGCCGCTACGCCACTGTTTTCCAAAGCAGCCCTTGCAGCCTTGGCACCCATATCCGCCGCCGTTTCATTTGTGCTGATATGGCGTTCCTTTACGCCGACCCTCTGGGTAATCCATTCGTCATTGGTCTCTAAAAACTGTGACAGGTCATCATTCGTAACAACCTTGGGTGGGACATACATGCCCGTCCCTAACACACGAAAGCTCATTTTTCCACTCCTTCTCCCCTTTCTCAGGGAATATGAGAAACTATTTCATTTACCGAAATCCGTTCCATTTTTTCGTTACTTTAACTTAGTACCCTAAATTACGAAAAAAGTTACACAAATTTCGCAAATTTTTTTGTGCAAAAAAGAGAGCCGACGAAAACCCTCGGATTTTCGGCATTTTCTGTCTTAAATTTTTTTCATCTTTTTTGTTCCCTTGCATACCAAAACACCAGTGCAACAATTGTCGTGCTCAGATAGGAAAGGAAGCCGCCCCAAAGCACAAGCCGTCTTTTGCGGACTTTTCTTGCCAGCATGGCATAATTTTCCTCCACATCCCAATTCGGGACTTCTGTGGGAACTTTGTCTACAGGGTGATATTTTTTATAATAGGTGCGGCACTGTGGGCACTCACGCAGATGCTTTTTCACCAGCCTTTTGCTGACCCTGCTTGCAACCCCGTCATAATACAGAGGTGCCAGATCCATCACCAGTTCACATTTCCAATTCATCCTTCAACACCTCCATCAGCATTTTCTTCGCTCTGAAATAAATCACCTTTGCAGAATTTTCGCTAATCCTGAGTATCTGTGCAACCTGCGAAAACGGCAGCTCCGCATAAACACGCAGCACCACCACATCGCGGTATTTCTTCGGGATATCCTCAACCACCTTGCGCACCGCTTTTTCAATATCCTTCTGGCTGACATGCTCCTCCGGGCTGACATCCCCCTTCAGATAACTCTGCGCCACCAAATCCAAATTCGCCGCATCCAGATGCAGCCGCTTCTTTTTCAGATATTTGAAATAGGTATGCTTGCCAATTGCCGCAAGCCAAGTAAAAACCTCACACTCTCCCCGAAATTTATAGAGTGATTTATATGCCTGCAAAAAGGTTTCCTGCGTCAAATCCTCCGCTAAATCTCCATCGGCACACATGCGGTTGAGAAACGCATATACCTTCTGGTAATAGTCCCGATATAAGCTTTCAAAGGTTTTCATCCGATCACCTTCCTTATTATATTCGGATTTTTCAAATCAAGATTTCCGTCTCAAATTCTCTGCCCCCTGCATATTTTTCCAGTAAGTCCTTTGCTTCGGAGAGAAGCGCAGGCAAATCCTCTGCCCCATCAAAGGCATAATATACCAGAAGCAAATCCTCTGTTGCATCCGTAATCATGGTTCTGTCATTATCACTGGTGGGATTGCCGAAGGGTCCTTCCTCGTCAAACAAAACCGGCAGAAACTCAATATTCAGCACATCCTTGCCGATGCCGCGGTATGCCGTGCCTTCGGGCGCACGCATCCAGAGGATGTCGCCCTTTGTTTTCGCAAGATCATACGTCCCCATAGAATACCCCGATTTGATGGAAAGATAATTATTGATATCCACCACGTTATTGATGTAATACAACCCTCGTTCCTTTGCAATTCTTCTGCACATTGCCTCTGCGGAGGAACGATAGCGGTTGGGCTCCTTCCCCAATGCCTTATACGCCTTTCTGGTTGTCTGAATTTTATCTCTCTTATTTGCCTGCGAAAGCTCCACCTCGGAAAGCTCCGCAATTTTCCCATTCAGCAGTGCCAGAAATTCTTCCGGATCGGGCGCAACCGCAACCTTTGCCTGCAAAAGCCCCAAAGCAGCATCAGGGCAGCGTTCCTTTAAGGTTTCATCTATTTTTACTGCTACCAAAATAAGCACTTCCTTCCAATTTTATCTTGCTTCCTTTAGCATACTGGAAAATCGGAGAATGTCAAGTTTTCCTGCGGGGAATGGTTGAAAATTATGTGAAAATGCGGTATCATAAATCTTAGTAAATTTTTTATGAATAAAAAGGAGAGAGAAAAATGGACCAGCGTACTTTAGTTGTTTCCTGCGTAGAATATTACAGTGATCTGAAAAATATCCCCAGTAATAAGGTATTTATTTCCTTTCAGCAGTCCGGCTTCATTGACCTGATTCTGGACAGCCACAAAACCTTCCCCGAAATGGATATTGATTTCTTTGTCGGCATGATTGACGGGCTGACCTATCTGGAAAGCGATGCCGGAGAGCAGGAGAAGGAATATACCCATCACGAAAACCGTGCCGCTGTCGGCGCAGAGGTGGTTGCACTGCTGCAGAAAAAGCACAAAATGAATGACCTTGAGGCATGTGAAATGTATTATAATTCCCAGACCGCAGGACTTGTCAGCGAGGATAAGACAGGCTGGTATCAGAAGCCTGCACAGGAAATCTTTGAACAGATTGAAGCAGAATAAAAAATGAACGGAGTCGAAAAAATCGGCTCCGTTTTTTATTTTCCCTTATGTAATTTTTATGCGTGCAGGGTTTGGAAGGCAAAATATCCCAGAACCAGTACCCCCAGAATGATGCGGTACACACCGAATACCGCAAAGCTGTGCTTGCGTACATATTCCATCAGACCCTTGATGACAAGCAGGCTGACCACGAAGGAAACCACGCAGCCGACCGCCAGAATCGCCCACTCCGCGCCTGTTGCGGAAACGCCGGAAAGCAGGAATTTCACAAGCTTCAGTACGCTTGCGCCAAGCATCGTGGGGATGGCAAGGAAGAAGGAGAACTCTGCCCCTGCCGCTCTGCCTACACCAAGGATGATTGCACCCAGAATGGTGGAACCGGAACGGGAGGTGCCGGGAATCAGGCTCAGGCACTGGAAGCAGCCGATGAGCATGGCAGTTTTCAAATCAATATCGTACACTGAATTTGCGTAGGCTCTGCGGTGGCTGTTTTCTCGCTCCACAAACAAAAACGCAATCCCGTAAACAATCAAAGTGATGGCAACCACAACATAATTGTAAAAATGTGCATCCATCCAGTCATCCAACGGCAGCCCGATCACCGCGGAAGGAATCACCGCAAGCACCACCTTGAACCACAGCCGCCATGTGTTCCGCCTCTGCGGCGCGCTCTTGCTTGGCGAGAAGGGATTCAGCTTGTGGAAGAACAGCAGGATAACCGCCAGAATTGCGCCAAGCTGAATGACAACCTCAAACAGCTTATAAAATTCATCCGAAACCTGCAGCTTCACAAATTCATTCAGCAGAATCATGTGTCCCGTAGAGGAAATGGGCAGCCATTCCGTAATGCCCTCCACAATGCCAAAGAATATGACCTTTAAAATTTCTGTTACCATTTTATCAGAAACTCCTTTCCTGTTTGTACGCTTTATTCCATCGTTACATTATAATCGAATTGCCTGCCGGAAACAACTTATTTAAGAGAAAATTAAAAAAGACTGCTTCATTGAAATTTTATTCCAACAAAGCAGTCTCCTATCGGTGCGACGGGATTTGAACCCACGACCTCAGCGACCCGAACGCTGCGCCCTACCAAGCTGGGCCACGCACCGACAGATGTATAACATAGCTATTTTCTTACATTTTTGCGAAAAAGTCAAGAGGAAGTTTTGTCTTTTCGTGTAAAAAAGAAAAGGGCAGAAAATTTTCCACCCTTTTCGCCGTTTTTATTCCTCTGTTGCTTCTTCCGTTTCCTTGATTGCAATGCCCAGCTCGTCCAGCTGTTTTTCGTCTACCACGCCGGGTGCATCTGTCATCGGGCAGGATGCGTCCTTTACCTTAGGGAAGGCAATCACGTCACGAATACTGGGTGCATTGCTCATCAGCATGATGATTCTGTCCAGACCGAACGCCAAGCCGCCATGAGGGGGTACGCCGTATTTGAAGGCATCCAAAAGGAAGCCGAAGCGTTCCTGCGCATCCTCGTCGCTGAAGCCAAGCAGCTCGAACATCTTCTTCTGGATATCTCTGCGGTGGATTCTGATGGAGCCGCCACCCAGCTCATAGCCGTTCAGAACGATATCGTATGCCTTTGCACGCACAGCGCCGGGATTGGTGTCAATCAGCTCCAAGTCCTCATCCATGGGTGCAGTAAACGGATGATGCACCGCTACATATCTGTTTTCCTCTTCATCCCATTCCAGCATAGGGAATTCTGTAATCCACAGGAATGCGAAATCATCGGGCTTTGTCAGCTCCAGCATTTTGCTCAGCTCTACACGCAGTGCGCCAAGGGAGTCGAATACGACCTTATCCTTATCCGCACAAATGAGAATCAGGTCTCCGGGCTGCCCATCCATCGCATCTACGATTTCCTGCATTTTTTCGGGTGTGAAGAATTTTGCAATCTGGGATTTGATTGTGCCGTCTGCGTTTACCACAATCCAAGCCAGACCCTTTGCCTTATATGTTTTTACAAACTCAACCAGAGAGTCGATTTTCTTTCTGGGGAAGGAGCCACAGCCCTTCGCATTGATGGCACGCACGCTGCCGCCGTTTTCCAAAGCAGATTTGAATACCACAAAATCGGTACCTGCCACAACATCGGAAATATTTTTCAGCTCCATGCCGAAGCGTACATCGGGCTTATCGGAACCAAAGCGCTCCATTGCCTCTGCATAGGTCATTCTGGGCAGGGGCAGCTTGATATCTACGTTCATCAAATCCTTGAATACCTTCTGCATCATTCTTTCGTTGATATCCGTGATATCTTCGATTTCCACGAAGGACAGCTCCATGTCCACCTGTGTAAATTCGGGCTGTCTGTCCGCACGCAAATCCTCGTCACGGAAGCATTTCGCAACCTGATAATATCTGTCCATACCGGAAACCATCAGAAGCTGCTTATACAGCTGTGGGGACTGAGGCAGACCATAGAAATTGCCGGGGTGTACGCGGGAAGGTACGAGATAGTCTCTTGCGCCTTCGGGTGTGGATTTGCCCAGAACAGGAGTTTCAATCTCCAGAAAGCCCTCTTTATCCAGGAAGTTTCTCATCACCTGTACAACCTTATGACGCAGCACCAGATTTTTCAGCTGAGAAGGTCTTCTCAGATCCAGATAACGATATTTCAGACGCAAATCATCCTTTACAGTGATGTTGTCCTCAATCTGGAAGGGGGTTGTTTCGGATTCGGAAAGGATACGCAGCTCCTTGGCGATAATCTCGATTTTCCCTGTTTTCATGTTGGGGTTGATGTTGCCATCTTCTCTTGCGGCAACCAGACCCTTCACTGCCAGTACATATTCACTGCGAACCGTTTCCGCCTTTGCGAACAAATCCTTTTCTGCTGTGTTGCCATCGATTGCAATCTGCACCAGACCCGTTTTGTCTCTTAATGCAATGAAAATCAGCTGACCCAGGTCGCGGCGACGCTGTACCCAGCCCATTACCGTCACTTCCTGCCCAATCATGCTTTCGTTTACATCGCAGCACATGCAGCTTCTTTTTAAACCTGTTAAAGCTTCACCCATGTCACTATCTCCTTACTCTTTTATCTATTTCTGTTTTCTACTGTCATAGTAGTCCATCCTTAATATCATAAACACTTTTCTTGAAAAAGTAAAGTTTCCAAGCGGAAAAAGCTGTTTTTTCACCGAAAAAATCTCCGCTTGTCACTTTTTGGGAAAAGCGGTATAATGAAAAAATATGAAAAATAAATTTTACAGAAATTGCATTTCTGAACGATAAGGAGTTGTTACCATGAACCAGAATAAAATCATCACCATCAGCCGCCAATATGGCAGCGGCGGTCGCATTGTCGGCAAAAAACTGGCGGAAGCCCTTGGGATTCCCTTTTATGATAACGAACTGATTACCATGGCAGCGGAAAAAACCGGACTTTCCGTGGAATGCTTCAAGGATGCAGAAAAAACCTCTGTCGGCAATCTGTTTTTCTCTCTGACCTCTCTGACCCCCAGCATTGATTCTGTCGGTCTGCCGCTGAATGAAAAAATCTTTCTGGTGCAGTCTCAGGTCATCAAAGAGGTGGCAGAGGAGGGCCCCTGCGTGATTGTTGGGCGTTCCGCAAACTATGTGCTGTCCGAAAACCCCAACTGCATCAATATTTTCCTGCAGGCGGATTTGCCCGACCGCGTGGAGCGTGCCATCCATACCTATCACCACGACCCTCAGGGCGCAGAATCCATGGTGATTAAGACCGATAAGCGCCGTGCGAATTATTACAACTACTTCACAGGCGGCAAATGGGGAAAGGCAGAAAATTATGACCTCATCCTCAACACCTCCAGAATGGATCTGGATAAAATCGTGGAGGTTATTAAAACCTACGTTTCTCTGCGATAAAAGCGATAAAAAAAGCACACACAAACGCTGTACATGCTTTACAATTCTAAATATTATGATATAATAAAACTAAGTAGGAAACCGCCACGAATCAGCACTTTGCTTTGCAAAGCCGCCTACAGCGGCAGGGTTCATCTCCCCTGTACATTGGTGGTTGACCTCATCGGTTTAGGCTACCCTAAGAATCCGGCAAGATACTTATGAGGGTAGCTTTTTTATTGCTCTTATTTCTTATGTAGATAAGAGAGCAAGGCAACCAGAAATAAACCAAATGTCAACATGATCATCATGGATTCATATACTGTCATACGCCTCACCTCCTCCTTAGTTAAAGGAGGTCAGCCACCCATCACGGTTTCCATGTATCCATCATAGCATGTTTTCCTTTTTTCGACAATACAATAAAAAGGCATCCACAATTTCTGTACATGCTTTACAATTCTAAATATTATGATATAATGAAACTAAGTAGGAAACCGCCACGTTGTGGTCAACCTCAGGGGTAAGACTACCTGTCTAAACCGTCCAAAGTTCTATGACAGGTAGCCTTTTTATTTTCTCTTGTCTATATAAGAGAGGAGTGCTATCAAAAATAAGCCAAATGTAAGTACGGTCATCCACACTTCATAAGTATTCATAGCACCACCTCCAATCCTTAGTTAAAATCGGAGGTCAGCCACCCATCACGGTTTCCATGTATCCATCATAGCATGTTTTCCTTTTTTCGACAATATACTTTCCTTGCAACAAAAAAGTCCCTTATGGGACTTTTTTCTTTTACACAGGATATTCCTGCAAAAGCGCATACGTCTGTGCTTTCCAACCTCTGAAAGATGTGAACATTTCCTCGGATAGCTGTTGCAGAGCCAATTCTGTTTCTGACAAGGAACTGCTTATATACCCGACAGCATTGATATAATCATCCTTTCCGTCCATTTCAACTGCCTGCAAAGAATTGCTTAGCATATAAACCAGACCGCTCAGGGCAGACAAGCGGTAAATCCATCTTTCCTGTTCAAATAACTGCCTTTTCATTTCATCCATAGCCATAAAAACACTTCCTTTCCGCCATCTGCCCTATGATAGCACATTTCTTCTTCAGAAAAGGGACTGTTTTCAGTCCACTACGGATTTTTTCAGAGAGAAAATCGAGTCCCACTCTCTTTATAACACCTTTTCCACCTTCGTCCCCGGAAAATAGCATGCGATAATTTCCGCCGCCGTTTTCCCCTGCTCCGCAAGATATTTCGCGCCATACTGGCTCAGTCCAACGCCATGCCCGTTTCCGCCGCCGTAAAGTGCCACGCCCGTCAGCGTTCCCTTCGTATTTCTCATTTCCTTGACCGCAAAAAAACCGCTTGGCAGCAGTACCGCTCCCGTTATGCTCTCTCCATCCTTCCGCTGTAAATAAATCGGCTCACCAAGGGTTCTTTTTGTTGGCGAAAGCGCCTTACGGATAGCATTTTCCGTTTTCACCGTTGCCATCCCCTTTTCAAAGTCCAGCTGCAATTCCATTGCGAGTCCACCCTGTCCTCTGCGTGTCACCGCAGTGCCTGTCAGCCTGCCCAAATCATTTTGATTCCCTTCTATCCTGCAATTCGCGCTTTCCGCCAGAGTTTTCTGCAAAATTTCTGTCAGCTGTCCACAGCTGAAATACACCTTCCAGCGATACCACGGTGAATTCATATCATATCCCTGTTTCTTCCAATCCTGCCAGAAGGCAAGCCATTCCTCCTCTGTCTGCGGCGGCGCGAAATCCCCGTAGGTCTGCGCCTGTAAATAGGATTTTTCCCTGCCGGAAAAGCTGCCGTCCTTCGACCAAACCTCCTGACTGCCTGCCCCGAAGCCACAGGAGGTGGAATAAAAATAGGTCTGCGCCACCGCACCTGTTTTCGTTACGGCGCACATCCCCTCGGTCGCTTTCACTGCCTGTGCCGCCGTTTCATTTTCAGCATAGCCCAGATACACCTGACTGGCGGTGGTATCGGTTACATGCGCGCCATACGCACAATAGGTATTCGCATAAAACTGATTATAGGCATAGCTGCGTGCCGTAATTGCCTGCGCCTCCAACGCCGTCTGTCCGAAGGAGGTCGGCATTTCATGCGGCACAACGCCGAGCAGATACCGTTCCAAGGGCAGTTCATTGATAACAGCAAGGCTGTCTGCGCCGCGCCGTTCCAATTCAATCGTGCCTTCATATTGATACGCTGTTCCGTCTGCAAATGCCACACGAATCGGTGTTTCTGCCGTTGCCGTCACAATGCCATGCGAAAACCAAGACAAATCGGCTGTCAGAACCGCCTTTCCTTCGGGTAAAAAATGCTTCTCATTTGTTCCATTGGAAAGCGTAAAGCCATTCTCCGCGGAAAGGGTTACGGTTTTCTGCTCCGCCCCCTTCAGAAGGACACGCATCCGCTCCAGAACCGCAGGAGTACGAATCACCGCCGCACAGATTTCCCCGTCCTTTTCAAAAAATTCGCCGCAATCCGTGCCGCAAATCAAATCGGTAAAATCCGCCTTTGCGATTTCTTCTCCTGCCGCATCATAAACCCTTGCCGCTTCCGCCCAAGGCAGCTCGCCCCGCTCCGCCAGATACAGCGTTTCTCCGTCCACACGCTTCACGGTGCAGCCTCCGACAGATTCCGCTGCCGTCACCTCTGCGACCTTACCGTTTTCCAGTTTTACATCATAAATTCCCTCATCAAGCGCCTTTCCATAGGCAAGCATCGCCGCGCCCTCCCCCGTTTCCAGAAAAAGCGCACCTTTTTCCTGCCTGCAATAGATATTTTTCACCACAGGCGAAGCGGCTTCTACCGTCAGCAGCGCAAGGATTTCCCCATCCTTTTCCAGAAAGGTAATGCGGCTTGCGGCATAGGGCGTTAAATCTATGCCTGCCGCAGTAAATCTGCCCGTATCGCAAAGCCCATCCGCATCCAGAACCACCGCATTTTCCGTTTGAATCCCATAGGAATAAAGGCTGTCCTCTCCGCGCCTTGCCTTAAGCGCCGTTTCCAAAAGCTGTACCCAAAGCTCATAGGAAACCGCCATGTTTTTATTCTCCGCCGTCAGCACAATGCGGCTGTTATAATCGGGCGCAAGCCTGTCCATCAATGCCTGTGCCTCCCAAAGCGTTAAATCCGCCTGCGGACGAAAGGTGCCTTCCTCACTGCCCGCGAAAAAGCCCTGCTCCACACAGCCTTGAATATAAGGATACGCCCAGTCCTCCGCTGAAAGGTCGGAAAAATTCAGCTTCGTTTCCATTTCATCCAATTCCTGATTCGTATAAAACGCTAAGGCAATCGTTTTCGCCGCCATTTCCCGACTGACGGAGCTCTCTGCACCAATCTGCCCCACCTTTGCGCGCTCTGCCGGTCGCTCCGTACCGCATGCGGAAAGGGAAAGCAGCAGCAGACCGCCCAGTAATATGTATTTTTTCATTGTACCAACTCCTTATCGGTACAAGTATATACATCTGTAGCAAAAAAAGAACCGCCTTCCGGCGGTTCAGTTCTCTGCTGATGCTCTATTTCTGTTTTAATATAATATAAAAAAATAACCCCGAAATGCCGGTCTTGCCCCTTGACACCTAGCCTAAGCCAGGTGGGTTTCCGCAACCTCGGAATCTGCCTTCCCCCGCCCAAAGGGAATTATCTTGGGGCCTGACATATCCGCTGTTTATAGGAATCCCGAGTCAGTAATGTAGGTTCAAATATAGCAAGTTGTCGTGCATTTCAGGATTTCTGTACTGATTATACTACAATCGCCCATGTTAGGCAACAGTAAAATCATTTTTTCTTACTTTTGAGAAACGGAATCACTGTCATCCAGAGCGCACCAACGACAATCGAAACATCCGCAATGTTGAAAATCGGGGCATTTTTCCTCTTCACGGGGATGAATAGAAAATCCGTCACGCGCCCTTTTCTGAGCCGCTCCCAGAAATTTGCCGCACCGCCGCCCAGAGTCAGGGCAAGCGGAAGGGCAAGCCGTCTTTCCCCTTTGCCGCGTAAAATCCGCACCAGCAGACCGCCGTAAAAGGCAAGCAGCACGCCCGTGGCAAGAAGGATTCCCTTTCTTCTTCCGCTGAATCTATTATATGCGATGCCTCTGTTCTTTATGTGCCAGAAATAGAGGTGATCTTTGACAATTTCCCGTTTTTTATTGAGCGGCAGGTTTTTCTCTGCCCACTCCTTCGAGGAAAGGTCTATCCCCAGAACTGTCAGAATCGCCAGAATTGCTTTCATTTTTCCATGCCCCCAATCTTTTCCGTGCAAATGCCTTGTCACAAATCTATTACCGTATTATAATTCTAATATAAGGCAATGCTAAATGCAAACCCAAAATAATTCAAGAGAGGTGTCTTTATATGGCTTTGGTAACAACAAAAAAAATGTTTGAAAAGGCATTTGAGGGCGGCTATGCCATCGGTGCGTTCAACATCAATAACATGGAAATCATCCAAGGTGTCGTAGCTGCGGCAAAGGCGCAGAATTCCGCTGTCATCCTGCAGGTTTCCAAATCTGCGCTAAAGTATGCACATCCCAAATATCTGAAGGCAATGGTAGATGCCGCAATCGAAGAAACCGATCTGGATATTGCACTGCATCTGGATCACGGCTCTGATTTTGAAGTATGTAAAGACTGTATCGAATACGGTTTCACATCTGTCATGTTTGACGGTTCCCATCTGGAGTATGAGGAAAACGTAGCACAGACAAAGAAAATCGTAGAATACGCCCACGAAAGAGGCATCGTGGTTGAGGCAGAGCTGGGCAAGCTGGCAGGCGTTGAGGATGAGGTTAACGTAGATGCGGCACATGCAACCTACACTGATCCCGATCAGGCAGTTGATTTCGTAAAACGCACGGGTGTGGATTCCCTTGCCATTGCCATCGGCACAAGCCATGGTGCTTATAAATTCAAGGGCGAGGCAAAGCTGGACTTTGACAGACTGGCAACCATCACAGAAAAGCTGGAGGCGGCAGGCTTCCATAACTATCCCATCGTTCTGCACGGTGCATCCTCTGTTGACCAGAGATGTGTTGCGATGTGCAATGAATACGGCGGAAACATTGCGGGCGCAAAAGGGATTCCTGCGGAAATGCTGCGTAAGGCATCTTCCATGGCTGTCTGCAAAATCAACATGGATACTGACCTGAGACTGGCAATGACTGCTGCTGTTCGCAAATCCTTCGGGGATGAGCCTGCGGCATTTGACCCTCGCGGCTATCTGGGCGCAGGCAGAGCGCTGATTCAGGAGCTGGTTGAGGACAAAATCAAAAATGTCATCGGCTCTACGGATTCCATGAACTAAACACCTTAAAGACCTTGAGGCTTTGCCCCAAACCCCACTTAGGGGATAATCCCCTAAGAACCCTATACTGACACAAAACTGCGTTTTGTGTGGGAAATTTCAATAATTCCTCGCAAAAACGCAGTTTTTGCAAATAAGGTCAAGGGGATTATCCCCTTGCAGGGCGTGGGACAGAGTCCCACAGAAACAAAAGCAAAGGAGGTTTTGCCCATGTATGAACTGGTGCAGGTCGCAGAAAATACCTATTACATCAATGCCCCTTCCAAAATCGGCGTTTATCGCGTAAGTGATGACGATGTCTGGCTGATCGACAGCGGAAACGATAAGGATGCCGGCAGAAAAATCCAGAAAATTCTGGATGCACAGGGCTGGAAGCTGACCGCAATCATCAACACCCATTCCAACGCCGACCATGACGGCGGCAATACCCTGCTGCAGAATCGGCTTAACTGCGCCGTCTATACCACACCCATGGAGCTGGCGATTGTGGAGCACCCGATGCTTGAGCCATCCTTCCTTTACGGCGGCTATCCCTTCAAGAAGCTGCGGAATAAATTCCTCATGGCAACCCCCTCCAAGGGGCAGGATATCGCCGATGCGCCTTTGCCTGCGGGCATGGAATATTTCCGCCTGCCGGGGCATTTCTGGGACATGATCGGCGTGAAAACGCCCGATGATGTTTATTTTATGGCTGACTGTGTGTTTGGGGAAAATATCCTTGAAAAATATCATATCTCCTTTTTCTATGATATTGCGGCACAGCTTGAAACGCTGAATATGATAGAAAAGCTGGAGGGCAGGCTGTTCATCCCTGCGCATGCGGAGCCGACAGAGGACATCAAGCCTCTGGCAGACGCAAACCGTAAAAAGATGCAGGAAATTCTGGATGCACTTCTGGAAATCTGCAAGGAGCCGCTGCATTTTGAGCTGATTCTCAAGCAGGTATTCGAGCGGTTTGCATTAACGATGGATTATAGCCAATATGTCCTCATTGGCAGCACGATTCGTTCCTATCTTTCCTATCTGGTCGATCAGGGGAAGGTGGAATGCTATGTAGAGGATGCCCTTCTGCTCTGGAAAACCGTTTCCACAGAATAAAAAGGAGCAAAAAGAAAGCACTTGAAACCCGTATCGGAAAATACGAATTCAAGTGCTTTTTTATTTGCTTTTTTTAGAAAAACAATTCGCCCGGTCTGTAGCCTTCGGGCAGTTCCTCTTCCTCTAAGAATTGGAAATTCTCGTCCTGCAAAATCGGCAGAAATGCCGCAAAGGGCGGTCTGCTGAATTCAGAGCCGTAGCTGCTTGCGCCGAACCAACCGCCTTCCTTCCCCTTCAGATTCAGCCCACGGGCAAATTTCGTGCGGTTGGAGCAGTCATGCACCGCAACATCCCAGCCTTCCTCGTCCGCCTGCTTCATCAGCTTGAAGGTCAGCTCTCTGCTCCAAATGGGAGAAACATACCCCTGTCGATAGACGTACATGTTTTCTCCTTCGTAATTCCAGATATTGTTGTTGTTCAGATGCAGCTCCGCACAGTTCATGAAGTCCACGCCTGTTGCCAGAATCTTATCCTTTTTCTGCATAAATGCTTCAAAATATTCGGGTGTCATAGGCGTTTCAATCCCGACATATTTGATATATTTCTTTGCTGTCGCAATCGCTTCAATCACCTTATCGGAAGCATTGCTTGCCCCCAGATTGAACCGCAGCTCATCCAGACCTGCCTCACCTAATGCCTTCAGATTTTCCTCTGTCGCCAGTGTGCCGTTGGTATACATGTGCTGATGAATCCCTGCTTCGTGGAATTTTCGGATGATGCCGTAGTATTTTTCAATCTCCATAAACGGCTCTAGGTAAACATAGGAAATCCCTGTCGGCTTCTCCTGAATGGAAAGCAGTAGGTCTAAATCCCGTTCGTAAAACTTCGTGCCGCCAATTTCCCAAAGCCCCTCTCCGATGGGCATACAGTCCTCCAGCTCGCCGTAGTTATAGCAAAATTTGCACTGGATGTTGCATTTGTTCGTCTTACGAATGGCAGTCAAGCCTGTCCCCGTCATGCAGGAACGGCAGCCCTTGGCGAATTTTTCCTCCGGACCGACAAAATAGGTTCTGCCGCCAATGGATTTCAGCCCCTTGATTTCCGCCATCAGCTTTTCATTTCTCGCATCAATGGCATCCTCAATCTGCGCAAAGGTCGCGTAAACCAGTTCCATCTGCTTCGGCAGCAGTTCTTCCTCCTCGTCCAACTGTGCAAAAAAGGAAAACCACAGCAACGCATCTTTTTTTGAAATTTTCATTGTTCTCTCCCTCTATTTATTTCTATTATATCTCTTTCTTCCATATATTCGAATCTACATCAAATGTATCATGATACCGGTCGTTATACAAGAAGAAGAAGCCCTAATTTTGCAACAAATTTTAAAAACTGCGATAAATTGAAATAAATATCTGCCAATAAAGCCGATGGTTTTAAGAACAATCCTATCTGAGCACATCCTAAGCTGTAGCCCCCGGAACTCACTCCTGCATTTCCTCCAGCATCCGAAGCATCGTTTCCTTCAGCCTTTCATTGTACGGCGAGCCCGGGTCAAAGCACAGTTCGATAAACTGCTGTACTTCCTTATTCCCTGCCAGAGCCTTCGGCTGATGTGCATACAATCTTCCTTCGGGGTTATCCGTGCGAGCAAAGATGTAATCCATAGACACGTCAAAATAGTCCGCATATTTTCTCAGATTTTCAACCGTTGGTGTTGCTGTTCCCTGCTCATAACGGTTAATACTGGGCTGTTTCAATCCCAAAATCTCTGCCATTTTCATCTGTGACAGCCCCATACTCTCTCTTAGCCCCTTGAGCCGCTTTCCCATTTCTTTCATGCGCATCCTCCTCCCCGTATTCCATGACACGAAAGGCGCTCACCGTTTCCGATGAACGCCCTCGGTTATTCTTTTTCCGATTTATTTTTCAATTTTCGTGATTGTCACTGTCTTTGTTGCATTATCCCAAGCGACGGTTGCGCCAAGCTCGTCTGCCACAAAGCGAACAGGTACGAAGGTGCGTCCATCAATAATCACAGGTGCAACACCGTATTTCTCCAGTGTTTTGCCAACTGTCATCTTGATTTCCTTGCCGTCGATGTGCAGTGTAACCTCTTTTGTCACGCCGTTCCAATCAACCTTGCCACCCAGAGTTTCTGTAACGATTCTGATAGGAACCAGAGTTCTGTCATTGCGGATAACGGGTGCAGTATCGTAAATCACCGCTTCATTATCCACGTTGACAATGCGACTGCCGATTTGCAGCTTGATTACCTTGCTCTTTTCAGCCGCGCTGTTATCATCCTTGGCCTGGTTGTTGTCCGTAGTCTTGTCGTTGTCGATGGTTTTATTGTTATCCTTATCCTTGTCTGTTGTTGTAGCGGAGGAAGATGAGGAGGATTTCTTCTTCTGCACAGTCAGACCATAGGTAGCATCCTTTGCAAGGAAATTGTCCCCTTCTGCCGCAGAAACAGTAATCTTCGCCGTACCAACCGCTTTTAAAGTTACGGTTACGACTTTCTTATCTGTATCCACACTTGCTGTTGCAACATTTTCATCACTGCTTGCTACAGTTACCTTGCCATCACCATCATAAGTATAGGTAAAGGTTACAGGGCCTCTGTTGATTCTGCTGGAACCACCAGCTGCAGAAAGTTCCAGTTTAGCCGCCGCCTTTGTAATTTTCACTTCTGCAGAGCCCAGAACATCCTCATGATTTGCTTTCACTGCCTTATAATAAACAGTATATGTTCCTGCATCTGTAAAAGAAGGATTCTCAGCAGTGTAATTTTCACCATCCGTAGAATATGTTACTGCAGCATCCCCTGCATCAACGCTGATAGAATGTTGCTTTCCGTCATATGTGCCAGAATATCCCGTTGCGCTTACTGTAAACGTAGCATTCAGAATTTCAACCTTCACAACTTCGTCTGCGTCAGCATAATTATCTGTCCCCGTCAGACTTGCCTTAGCCCAGTAGATGCCTGCTGCGGTCGGCTGTGTTTTCTTTGCAGAAGGTGTCCACTCATTCTGGCATGCTTCATCTGTGTAATATTTCAATGCAATATTTGCATTTTCAATTACATTGCCGGCAGAAGTTTTTGCTACAGGATTCAAGGTATAGTCTGTACCATAAGTTACGGATACCGGTGCCATTTCAATCTTCGTTTTGTCGTCTTTAACGATCTTGAATTTTACCTCAGTGGAGTCGCCGCCAACTGTAACAGTAACCGTCGCCTCACCAACATTTGTATTATCGGCATACTCAACTGTATATCCACCATTCAGGACGGTATCGCCCTTCTTTACTACAACCTGAGGTTTAATTTCCTGTCCGGTATAGGTCTGGTCAAGAATTGCGTTTACCGTATAGGTTCCTGCCTGGTCAATATCCTTTACCCACTGTGCATAAAGTGTTACAGGAACTTCCGGAATTCCAGCCTGATCTGCATAAGCATCGCCACTGCCATCTGCTTTCGTATTCCAGCCTGCAAATTTATAGTCCTCTCTTTTAAACGTATTTTTTGTAAGGTTGGCAGATACAACCTGACTGTTTGTAATTGTCGCTTCCTGGTCTTGCATTTCGCCTGTACCGCCGTTTGCATCAAAAGAAATTATATATTTTGCATTCAAATCTGTAATGCTATAGCCCTGCCATGTTGTCTGCTCAATAAAATCCTTATCCACAAAGCCGGTAGCCTCTACCTTTACACTGCCTTCGGTTCCATCTTTAGGATATGTAACCGTATAGGTAATTGTATTCTCATCATCCGTTTCAAATACAAATTTATTCACGTTCTTTAACAGTTTGCTGATAATAGCATCTACATTCTTAGCACCTTTTTTGAACAGCGCCCCATCTACAAGATTCAAACTTCTGTCGCTGTTTTCATTGATACTAATATCCGCATAATCCCCTGCAGTAAAGACGAACTGCTTGAAAGTCATATTTTTAAACGGATTCTGTCCTACTGTCTTTAATTTGGCAGAGAACGTAATTACAGTCTGCCTTGCACTTTTCAAGCCCAAATTGCCCAAACTGATTCCACCAATAGAACAAATATTTGTCATATCAATATTATTGGCATCTCCATTGGAACCAATCTTAAATTCTGTTAATTTAGGGGAATAGGATGCAAATGCGGATTCTCCGATTTTCTCAACGGAAGCAGGCAGTACTACCTTTGCAAGATTAAACTTTTCACCTTCCTTACCACTCCCTGCTGCCATAAAATCATTGGGAATTACCTTTACCTGAGAATCATCAGCAAAAACGATTTCTGTTATCTTTTCCTTCAAAGCATTTTTATTGGCAGTATCACTTCCCGCAAAAACACCTTCTCTCAATGCAGTAACCGGGTAGCCTTTTCCTTCATAAGTCATTACAGAAGGAATTGCAATCTTACCATCAAAGTTTTCAGGCTCATTAAATTTTACCAATTCACATTTATTGTTTATAATATCTACATTTACAAGCCAGCTTCCGATAGTAACTTCTTTTTCTGCCTCTACAGCACTAACTGTAAAGCCATGCCATGTATCCCCGACTGTCGGCGCTGTGGTTATATCTGTTCCGGTTGTAACCCACGTAACAGTTTTATCTGTATAATTAACGGTATAGGTCTCCTTTGCACCATCTGCACCGTCAAATACAAATTTTTTCACACAATTCCATGTCAGCAGACTATCTACCATTTCATTATAGTTTGCAGCGCCGTTTTCAAATTCAACAATACCAATGCTGGAAGGTGCTCGATTCTCTACTTTTACACCAATTTCCGTATTTTCATAATTGCCTTCTTTAAATAAAAAGGTTCCTATATTGCTGGCACGAAATGCACTATATGCCATAGACTTTAAATTACCAGAAAATGCAAGTGTCTTTGCCTTAAATGTATCACCAAGGCAATCCATGCTTTGTGCTGCAAATTCTTCTGCGTTTGTAAAATCAACTATGTCAGCATTTTTCCCGGAAGTAATTCCTCCAATTGTTTTATAAGTTCTGACAGCTTCATCGTTAAATTTCTTGATTGTGGCAGGAAGATTGATAACTAAGGTTTCATTCGCAACACCACTGCTGTTGTCTGTTGTTTTAAATGCCAAAAAACTCGCAGGCAGTTCTGTAATCGCTGTGCCTTCTTCAAAGGATACCTTAGTAATTTCACTTTTATATGCAAATAAGCTTGCCGTAACAGATGTTACAGTATATTCTTTACGAGATGTATCTGTCATCTTAGCAGGAACAACAACCTCTCCACCGTCACCGATATATTCAACGATTTCACAGGTTTCTCCATCAAAGGATACTGCCTTAAAATCATTGTTTTCCATTTCCTGATACCCTTCTGCATTTGTATATGAAAATATTACAGAATTGTAATTATAATTTACACCATTTACCCATACATCCGGAGCAGGTTTAGGAAGCTTAAGAGTGCATTTGTTGCCGCTTGGAAGACTCAATGAAGAAAACGCACCATCCCCAACTTCTGTCAGTTTTTCACATTTGCTTAAGTCTACAGTCTCCAGGCTTTCATTATTCATACATACTGTATTATATATTGTCTCTAAATCAGCAGAGTTCACAGTAAGTGTTTTCATATGAATCAACTTACGGAATGCCTGACTGCCGATTGTAGTAATGCCGTCCCCGACAGTAACTGTTTCAATCTCTAACTGCTGTTTCCACCAAGGGAAGGTTGCCCACTGGCTACCTTTCTCGTCTGTTGAATCAGGATTGCCTGTACCGGATATAGTTGTAAAGGATGCCATTTTTCCTTCACCGGTAATTTCAAGTGCCTTTGTATCTTTATCATAAGACCAATAGGTCATACCCTCTACTTTTGCAACAATATTTGTTGCTCCTTCAGGGATATTGAATAAATAAATCGTACAGTCTGCCGTTGCATCTGCCCATGTATCAGTTGTAACCTGGTCTGCAGCAGTAATCAAATCTTTATTCCCGTCATTTTTAATATAAGACTGTGCAATAGCTCTTCCCTCTACCGTTTCACCATCTAACTCATAAGTGTAGTAGATACCTGCCATAGGATTTTCCTGTTCTGTATGATATGCCACATCAAGGCGAACCTGTGAATCCACAACAGACGCTGTAATGTCAACTAAATCCGCATATTCGCCCTTGTCAATCGTGACCTCCGTTCCTTTACCTTCCTCTTCCGAGGCTAAAGAAGTGTCTGCATTTTTCACTGATGCCGCAACGGCAGTTCCATCTCCCTCCTCTGCAAACGCAGGTACGGAAACCATGCTTGCCGCCACGGTCAGCGCAAGCACCTTTGCGTAATAATTCTTCTTCATAACCATCTTCCTCCTTATTGTTGCCAAATAATGCCCATTGTTTTTAAAAAACAAAAAAACACCGCCCTCACGGCAGCGCTCTGGTTGCAGCTGGCTGCCATTTGAAAGGCCCTATAGCTTTGCGTCACAGGCTTTCGCCTGCTTTGCCGTGTTTTTATTGCATTTGTTGCCCCTTGTTTTGAAAACACCGTCATTTTCCTCACATAATACAGACTACGCATTCTGTTTCATATACAGAAAATTCAGCACACAAAAAAAGCCGGTGAAAAAATTGTTTTTGCCAGCTTCTTTTGCATGCCTTTTTGTGCAGGAAATTCTTTTCTCTGCCCTCCCGAACCCAAGAAATTTTACAACAGTTATCCGTATTCCAAAGAATTTTCTCCTTCTTTATAAAGAAAATCCGTCCTATAAAGAACAGAATGCGTAATATGTCCTAAATGCACAATCGCATTCGCTCAATCTGGCGAATATGGCTTTCCGCCGTTTCCATCACATAAATACGAGTAGTTTCGATGCTGGCGTGTCCCAAAAGATCCGCCAGCTTTGCTATATCCTTTTCCAAGTGGTAAAAGCTGACCGCAAACAGGTGCCGGAAGTTATGCGGAAAAACCTTCTTCGCCTCCACACACGCCGCCTTGCACAGCCGCTTCATTTCGCCCCAGACATTTGTACGGCTAATCGGCTTTCCCGTTTTCGTGATAAACACCGCTCCCGAAGCAATTTTGTTCCTTTTGCAATACCTCTGCAATTCCTTCCGCAGCCTTTGCGGCAAAAGTACCTTTCTCTGTTTTCCCTTGCATTTCACAACTGCCGTTCCCATCCGCACTGCCTCAGCAGTGATAAACTGCAATTCAGAAATACGAATCCCTGTGTTGCACAGTGTTTCCATGATATAAAACAGCCGTTGATTCCCCTTTTGCTTTGCCGCCTTTAATAAGGAAAGATATTCCTTTTCCGACAGCTCCCGCTCCTTATCCCGAAAAATGCATCGTTGCTGTTTGAACGGCTTTACTCTGCAATCGCGCCACCCTAAAAACGAAAATAGCCCATTCAGCGCCACCAGTGCTGCATTTGCTGTACTTATAGCATATTTCTCCGCAATGCTCTTTTTGTATGCGATAACCGTCTCTTTCGTAACCGTCTTTTCTCTCGGCAGATACCGACGAAACTGCTCAATGTTATGAAGATATTTCTGAATCGTCCCACTGCTCCGCTCCGCCAACCACAAATGCCTTTCGTATTCTTTCACCATTTCCTGTGTTAAGGTATACTCCATCCTTTTCGCCTCCTCGATTTTATTCCCCTTGATTTTAGAAAAAGAACGGAAAAATAGCAAAAAAGTCCACAAACAGGCTCTTGCCCATTTGTAGACTTCATTTTTTTGTACGCGACAAATTCAAATTCTCCTTTCCTATATATTTGAGTACCCTTTGCATCCCTTTCAAAATTCAACTAAAAAAAGCCTTGAAAACCCAATGTTTTCAAGGCTTCTGCATGGAGATGAGGGGAATTGAACCCCATGGAAAAGTGCATTTTTCTTTGAAAAATCAACATTTTCCGGCACTCAATCTTGATTACTCGTGATTACTTTTTCAGAAAATTCACTTAGAAAGGAGAGAAGTGCTTCCACATTTTCTATCATAAAACGAATAAACATTCTAATGCGTCTTAGAATCTGATTCTAAGACGCAAATTGATTTTTCAGATTGTATATAAAAAATCTTCATAGTTTCCTCTGCTCCAATGCCAATCCAATCAACCGATCTGTCTGATCTGCCATGAACAGCGGAATATTCAGCATATCATCATCCAGCTTCAGGTTGTCCAAAGAGAAACGCACACGAAGCTTTACCTTATCCGGAAAAAGTTCCTTAAATTTTTTCAGACTTTTGCTCGTGGTATTAGCTTCCGATTTCACCTCGATAGGAAAAATATCATTTTCCCGCTGAATCAGGAAATCCACTTCATACGGAGGATTGGTCTGTGTCCAATAACGAGGAGTCACCTCAAACTGTGTTATCAATGTCTGCAACACAAAGTTTTCCGTCAATGCACCTTTAAACTCGGTAAATAGACGATTGCCTTCCCCAAAAGCAGTCGGCGCAAGCTGTGCCAGACGGCGGAGCAAACCTACATCCACCAGATAAATCTTAAAGGCAGACAAATCATCATACGCAGTCACAGGCAACCCCGGCGCAGAGCTGCGATAAATTTTATGCACCAGTCTTGCATCTACCAGCCATTGCAAAGCATCTTCATATTCACGCGCTCTTGCCCCCTCCTTGACAACTTTATAGATGAATTTCTTGTTTTCCTTCGCCAGCTGAGAAGGGATAGACTTCCATATCATAGAAATCTTTGGAAACTCGCTGACATTCGGATGCTTCGCAAAGTCACGCTCATACGCCCCGATGATACCCGACAATGCCTCCTGCATCGCAGAAACATCCCTCGCTTCCGTCCACATCAGGACAGGCTCAGGCATACCGCCGGTGACATAATACATCTTGAGCTTTTCATACAGCGGATTGAAGAAGGCATCCGGAATCGGCTCAATGGTATCCACGCTTTCCAGATACGCAGCAAGGTTTTCATCGCCATTGGCAAGCAGAAATTCCGAAAATGTCATGGGGTCAATCTGCATGAAATTAACCTTGCCGACAGGGAAAGAAGAAGGTTTCGCCAAAGCAATCCCCAACAGAGAACCGGCACAGGCAATATGATACTGCGGCGCGTTCTCACAGAAATACTTCATGGAATTGATAACCTTCGGGCAGTCCTGCACCTCATCGAAGATGATAAGCGTCTTTTCCTGCAGAATTTTCTGACCGCTTGCCAGCATCAGATTTTGCAGAATACGATCAACATCCTTGGTTGTCTCGAAGAACTGCTTGTATTCCTCGTTTTCATCAAAGTTAAAATAAGCCGTATTTTCATAATATCGCCTGCCGAACTCCTTCAGAATCCATGTTTTCCCCACCTGACGCACCCCTTTCAGAATCAAAGGCTTACGGTAGGGAGAATTTTTCCAGTCCAGCAGTTTTTTCAAAATAAATCGTTCCATAACCTCACTCCTCACATTTTTATTGAGGTTTTTGTACTTCATCATCACATTTTTATTATATCCCAAGGAGTGTTAAAATACAACAAAATCACAAAATTATTATATTTTTTGCGGTTTTTATCACATTTTTCCAAATATATAGGACTATGAATAAAGCCCTCTAAAGAAAAGAGAAGTGATTTTCATCACCCCTCTTCAATACCAAATAGTTAAAATTTTTCAAGCGAAAATCATTTTCCGGCGGCATAATACTTCTTTTCTTCTCCTCTGCCGCTCGCGGTAATGAAACCATTATCAACCATCTGTTTCAGTATGGTATATGCACGGGTTCTCTTAACGCCCAAAATCTCCTGGACTTTCTCATTGTTAATTTCTCCATACCGCGCAATATAATCAAGAATTACCTGCATCTGCTCGGTTTTCTCCGCTTTGCTATCTTTTTTCTCTGCCGAAACGCTCTTATTCCTGTTTGGCAGTATCATCTTAAAGGTATTCTGTGTCACCTCAATCGTCGGCTGCAAGCTGCAATCCTTATATAAATCAAAAATTCTTCTGATTCCCGTTCCGTAGGATTCAATCAGCCGCAGACGGTGGAAAACCTCTGCCAGCTTTTTATTGCGTGGCTGTGAAATGCCGCTGCGAATATCCTCTGTTGACAACCCCATAACTAAGCCGCCCATAGAGATAAATTCCATCTTATCATCATTGACATTGATGATGATGCTGCCGCTAAAGCCATAATCCCGATGCACAATAGCGTTCAGCAGTGCTTCACGCAGAGCTTCTTCTGGATAGTCTACAGACTCCACTCGCTCCAACTGCTTAATCGTTGCTGTTGTTTTATTACAAAGATTCAAATATGCAAATGTATCGTCTAATTGCTTGAAAACAGAACCGCCAAACTCTCTGCTGTCCCGAAATTCCGTGTTTTCTCCGTTATTAAAAACAGCCACCTTTATGGTATGTGTGCATTGGTCGGAAAGAATGAGAGCAAGGTTTGTATACAGGTTATCGGCAACGCTTCTGATACCAAGTGCGTTGTATTTTTCTTCCGAAAACGGCACATGATATTTCTGAAATGCCTGCTCTGCCTGCAAAAAGGTAAGCTCCTGCTCTAAAGACCGCATTTCTTCAAAACTGTCCCCGTCTGATACCTTTATCATGCGGCGAATCTGCTCCGAGGATGCCTGCACACTGGATGCCCCCTGTCGGATATACACACCGCTCGGCTTCAACCCTTTCGACTTGAGATAATACGGCTTGTAGCTTCCTTCACCTACAGTAATCTTTACAACCCGATTATCCTCTAATTTATATTTCACAAACATCGTAACATCAGGCTGAATGGCATCCCGAATCCCATTTGTAATTCTAGTGTAGGTATCGTCCACATTGTCTATCCCCACAACATTTCCGTTGTCATCCACCCCGATATATATGACTCCTCCGTCCGTATTGGCGAAGGCAATCACCTCTTTATAGATTTCATCTGTTAATTTCGCCTTAAATTCTGTATTTTCCGATTCTAAAATCATTCATAAGCACCCCCTTCTTTTTCTTATTATACACCGAATTTTTCAGTGAATTCAACAAGAATTAGTGAAAAAAGTGAATTTTCACTGAATTTATGTGAATTTTCACTTTTTTGCAAAAAAATTCGCCCTTTAAAGTAGAGTGGCAATGAACATATCGAAAAAGTACCGCAAAATTAAACCACCTCTACTGCAGGTAAATAACACAGTCCTTTCAAATTATTTCTAATAAAAAAATCCACAAACAGACTATTACCCATTTGTAGACTTTATTTTCGCGCTGCAATTTATCCCTGCATTTCCCCCAACATCTATATCCTTGTTTCCTTCAGACATTTCTCTGTATTTAGCTTTACATTCAGGATTCTTACAGAATCTTTCATACTTCTGAGTTGCTTCATTCCAATCAGTTTCTTGTTTACATACAATACAAGAACCATTTTTCTTTCCTGTTAAGATATAATAATAGTATCTTGCATAAGACCATCCTTGTGGAATACATTCGGGATGATGCACAGATACATGATTTCCCCAAGTGGTAAGAGATTTATATTTCATACCACAACTAGGACATTTATATGATTTTACTTTTTGCATTTATATCACCACCATAAAAAAAATTACTTTTTTGTTAATTTTATAAAAAAAAGAAAAGAAAAGAAAAGGAGTATGAAATATTTCATACTCCTTTATTATGATTAATAAGATACATCAACAAATCCATTATCTGTCAAGACAAAATGATATGTTGCACTACGATTAGATCCTTTAGGGACATCATAATAGTTAATTAAATCATAACTATACATAGTACTACCTTTAGTCCCTCTTAATACTCTACCTTGTCGATTTGCATAATCAGCACATGCTTGAGAAACACTCCAATATTTATTAATTGAATTGTATTGCATTTTTCCATAGTCTTGACCATTTACTGTAATTTCACATCTCCAAGCAGGCCAGCCCCAAATAGTTTCATATTTTGGATTATATCCCATTGCTCTGAGCATTGCAAGATCTGCTTTAAGATCTGCAGATAAATTAGCTTCTGGATCGACGGTGTCAGTTGTATTATCCGATACAACTCTACTATCTTCGTCATACCAGGCATAATCATAATCGCCATCTGGCTGGCTTTCAATGGGGTCTGGATCTGGAATGTCTAAGCAATATTTGGATTCGTTATTACTTTTCTTTTCTTCAATAATACCATCTGTATGAGACCAGACTTTATTATCAGCAAACAATTTTTCATTAGTGATTACATTGCCTAGTTCAGTATGATAAATTGCATTATCTACTGAGCAATAATCATCGGAATCTGCAAATTCTTTTTCATATCTACAGTCAATATTGACAGTATAGTCAGTACCATATTCTTCCATAGATGGTTTCTTACCAGATTCTAGATTTACATAGAGCATAACATCAATATTATATCTAGTTTTTCGATCGGTTCTAAAAGTATTCATCATAGGAAAAATAATTTTATCATCGGTAATTTCTGGTGCTGTGCTCATATAAGCATTGTCCAAAACTCCAATAATACGCTGGCTTTCTTCATTCTTAAGAGTACCAATTACATGAATGAGATTAAATACTTGATCATCAATTTCATCCTGAATATCATAAAGTCGATCAAAATGAGCAGAGTCTTCTTCATATAAGCATTTAATAAATTCATCAGTTAATTTAAAATGCATTTCAGTATCTTGTTCGTATTTCTGATGGTATTCCTTAATTGCATCATCTGCACTGGTACTGCTAAGAATATTATTCAACGCAGCTTCTTTATTACATCCCGTTACAGAAAATATTGTAATAATACTTAATAATAAAACTGGTAATAACTTGAATTTTTTCATAATTCATTCCTCCATTTTTGTATTATATTTTTTATTACCATCAAAATAATAACTATTATTTTTTAATTTCAAATACAAAAAATAAGAGAAAGTGCGATGCTTTCTCTTATTTTTATTATCTCGTAACATAAAATCTAATAATAATTTTTATATCTAATTTTGGATTATTCGCATAACCACTATACTTTCAAGCATTTTGGAGTATAGAAAACCATTCATTTTACCACTAATTTACCACGATTGAATGAGCCTTGATATGACTATAAAATAACACCCAAAAGACATCATTACACCTAAATGGTGTCTTTTTAAAAAGCAGTCAATCATAAGACTAACTGCTTTGTATGTAGGGATATGAAATTGTAAACTAGATTGTCTGTTATAGATTTATAGTCATAATATATTCTTCGCTGTTTTCATCAACAACAAGAAAACCTGCTTTCTTATACATTTTTACTGCATAATTATTTTTCTGAACAGATAAGGAAATTTTTGAATAACCAAAAGATTTTTCCACTAACAATAATTGTTGCAATAATGAAGTCCCAATCCCTTGTCCTCTATACTTTTGAAAAACAGACATAGCAAGGGACGGTGTATCATTGTCAATGTGTCCGTAATCGTTCATTATTCGTACCCAAATAGCACCTATGACATTTCCTTGAACTTCCGCAACTAAAGCCCTATCATCTTTTCGCTTTCCAAATTCAAAAACATATTCTTGTAATTCTGGACAGTTAATTATTGATTTAGGTGGTGGCTCAACACCGTCTGGAATATAAATTGCTTCATACAAAAAGTCATTGAGTAAATCATATTCTGCTTTTTTAATTTCCCTTATGATATAATCCATAACTTGACTCCTAATCTATTTTATCTTTTTTCATACCCCGATTATACCATTCACATATAAGCACTACAACAAAATTTTATGCTTCAATAATCTTGTTAAAAAGTTCTAAGAGTATATCATTTCATCACTCCAATCTATAATTTTGGTAAGAAAAAAGCAGTCAATCCTAAGACTAACTGCTTTGTGTGTATGGATATGAAATTGTCAAGTTAAAAACTGTTTATTTTTTCTTTTTAGGTTTTTGCGTTGGTAGTTCATCATACATCACATTAAATAACCCCGTCAGAAAATCTTTATTATCAATTTCTTCCACCAATAACATTTCTTTGGCATTTTCGTATGGAATTTCATAAGTAACTGTTGGCATATAAGAAATTGCAGACTTTGTTGGTTTTACCAGTAACCTATCATCATATATACCGCCAATGATTTTTCCACGATAATAGATAATAAATTCTCCCATCATTGCACGATATGTTATTTCTTGTAATTCTGATAATTGTTCTAAAACAAATTGTAAATAATCTTTACTTGAAGCCATTTCCAACCCTCCAATCTTGAATTTTATTATTCCAATGCTTTCTTTAAGTCCAGAACAAATTGCTTTTGTTGTTTTTTTAAATAGGTTTTTACAAAAGGTTTCATAAACCACTTTTTAGGTATCACATTTTCTGTAAAGTCTATTTGTGTTTCATTCCCTTTGTCTATAAAAACACCAATCCAATGACCTTTCATGTTGCTATTCTCCATATCAAATTCCCAGCGTTTATATGGTTCTACAACGGTGACGGTAAATGTAGTAGCATATCCATTTTTTGTGTATTCAATAAATTGTTTGTCATTTATTATTTCTGTTTTGCTCAAATCACTTCGCCATGAGTTATATTTATCAACAGCTAAAACAATGTTCCAAACTTTTTGAAAATCATTACTAATAATTGTATTTATATTTGAAATTGCCACTTTTTCATTTCCCCTTTTCAAACTGAAATTTATATAATTATTCCTCTAACTTTCCCTATTTTACAGGCTTTCCCGCCTGTTCATTAGTGAAATGATATGTAGTTTCCCTTATTTTTGCCCTTATGAGATAATCACAAGGGAAATTTTTTAGTCATTGCCTACCACTTTATCAAGAAGCCGAACCGATTTTCGTTTCGCATCTCTTGTGGAGTGAG
>NZ_WQPP01000069.1:0-206 GCF_018785345.1 Clostridium sp. MCC345 | reverse complement strand
TTTTCAAGGAGGGATAGATTTGAATGTATTTGAAGCTGTGAAGCAGTCCGTCACAACAAGACAGGCTGCGGAGCATTATGGAATCCATGTAGGTCGGAACGGGATGGCTTGCTGCCCGTTCCATAATGATAAAACCCCAAGCATGAAGCTGGATCGGCGTTACCACTGCTTCGGCTGCGGTGCGGATGGGGATGTGATTGATTTTG
>NZ_WQPP01000011.1:10827-89427 GCF_018785345.1 Clostridium sp. MCC345 | reverse complement strand
GTGAGAAGCCTGATTTTCAGGCTTACCACCCTCACATATCATAGAAGAATCTTATTTACAGACTTTTTCTCATAGTCTCAAATCGTAACCAATAGGATCTAAAAGCCGTCTATATTCTCTGATTTTGAATGGGAATGTTGCGAGTTTTTCATCAACTGAACCACTAGTGCGCTGAAATTTTTTTTCAATAATGTAAACAGTTTTATCAATTTCATTTATAAAAGCTTCATCAGGCTTCCATCGTTTGGAGTTGATGGCTCGGTCATTAATTCCATTTTGTCTCAAAAATATTGTAGAAAATTCATCTTGATTTATAGAGTAACCTAGTAACTGGTTTCTATCATATACTTCAAAATGATTGGCAATGATAAATCCGGCATTTTGTAATGCTGTATTTAGGGATGTTGTTTGTTCGAAATGGAGTCCATTTCTATTGGTGTTAGCTCCGCCATCAAAGCGATTAGCTTGTCTTGGCATTTGTCTCCTCCTCCTTAAAAAAGTCATTGATTTCAACATTGAGTACATTTGCAATCTGATTAAGTACAGATATGGAAAGACTTTTATCACAACCAGAAGCTTCAATTTTAGAAAGATAACTGATACTGATTTGAGCCTTTTCTGCAAGCTGCATCTGTGTTAAATTAGCTTGTTGTCTATAATATTTTATATTTGAACCTATAGTACGATATAGGTCAGTATCATTATTAAAATGCATAGCTATACCTCTTTCACTATTTGTGAATATTATCTCATGCTATGAACAAGATAAAAATTCACTTATTGTGAAAGAAAAAAGAGATGGCTTTTTTAACTGAGTTGAGGTAAACTTATATATATGATTGATGGAAGGTGGGGATTATAATGGATTCATTTCAAGAAAAATATGAATATGATAAATTTGTAATAGAGACAGCACATAAGATTCAAGAGATACAACAGGACTTTAATAACCTTTCTGATGAAAATAAAATTAAGTTTCAAAATGATGTTATGAGAGCATTCATGATAAAAGGTATCGAGGGTGTTTCAGAATACTTCAGCCAATGGAAATGAAAAGGGGGCATGACTTATAAGTTTACAACCAAATAATTTCAAGCTTGAACCAACAACAGTCTGGTCGTTTCCAGACAGAGGAAGTTGGGCAACGCATTCAGGAAAGTATCGGGGAAATTGGTCACCATATGTACCAAGAAATCTGATACTTCGATATTCTAAACCAGGTGACTGGATTTTAGATCAATTCATGGGTAGTGGAACCACACTGGTTGAGGCAAAACTACTAGGTCGTAATGCGGTAGGTATAGATATTAATCCGCAGTCAGTTTCAATTTCAGAAACAAATTTACAATTCCAATGTGATACAAGTTCAAAAATATATATACGAGAGGGAAATGCAGCAGAATTGCATTTTATCAAAGATGCTCATATAGATTTTATCTGCACTCATCCACCATATGCTGATATCATAAAGTACGGAGAAGGCATAGAAGGGGATATTTCCATGTTGGGAGTAAAGTCATTCATAGATGCAATGGATAAGGTGGCATATGAAGCATATCGTGTGTTGAAAAAGGGAAAGATGTGTGCTGTTATGATTGGTGATATAAGAAAATGTGGAAAAGTTGTTCCATTAGGGTTTCGTATGATGGAGTGTTTTTTGCGTGCTGGATTTATCAACAAAGAAATAATTATAAAAGAACAGCATAATTGTAAATCTACTGGTTACTGGGAAAAACAGAATAATAATTTTTTGCTTCTTGCACATGAGTATATATTTGTCTTTGAGAAATAATGGAAGTATATGGGATTTACATGGAGTGAAAGTTTTGATTGTTATTTTCTGTGTTAGCAAGTATAATAAATTTATGGGATTTTGTCACTTAGTGACTAGAGAAGAGGAATCAAAATGAGTAATTCAAGTGTCGCTCCATTTGTGAAGTGGGCTGGAGGAAAACGTCAGCTTATTCCGCAGATAAGAGAAAGAATGCCTGAAAAATATAATGATTACTATGAGCCGTTTATAGGTGGTGGCGCTGTAATATTTGATCTACTACCTGCAAATGCTCTGATTAATGATATAAATAAAGCTTTGATTAACACATACAGAACAATATGTAATGAACCTGATGCTTTTCTGATAGAGGTCAACAGGCTGGATAATGATATGTGGGAAGATGGGAAAAAGTATTATTATTCTATCAGAGAACATTATAATGACAAGCTTATGCGGTCTGAATATGATGTAGAGCTGGCAGCATTATTTGTATTTATAAATAAGCATTGTTTTAATGGATTATATCGTGTGAATGGCAAGGGATTGTTCAATGTTCCATATAATAACAGCCGCAGGGTTTCCGTTGATGAGGATGTTATTATAGCTACATCAGAGTATCTTAGGGGAGTAACTATTATAGATGGTGATTTTGAACAGGCTTGTAAGAATGCAAAGAAAGGCGATTTTGTATTTATAGACAGTCCGTATGCACCTTTGAATCCTACATCCTTTGAATCCTACACAAAAGAAGGGTTTGATATAGAAAGTCACAAGCGATTAGCGAAACTTTATGATGAATTAACTGCCAGAGGATGCTACTGCATGCTTACAAATCATAATACGGAGTTGATAAATGAGTTGTATGGAAATAAGGATTATAAGATAGATGTTGTAAGTGTTAAGCGTATGATTAACTCTGATGCATCAAATAGGGTAGGAGAAGAAGTAATAATATGTAATTATTAAATGGTGTTAATGTCTCTGTTGGCAGAGATTAACATTTAGCTCTAAAGACGAGGAGAAATATAATGGATAACTTATTTACAAAGAAAGTGCCATTATACTTTGAGACGGATGAATCACAGTTGGTTGTAGGTGATTCATTTAAAATTCTAACAAAAATGGAACCAGAATCAGTGGATATGATATTTGCTGATCCACCTTATTTTTTAAGTAATGATGGGATTACATGTAAAGGTGGAAAGATGGTTTCAGTAAATAAAGGCTCATGGGATAAACTTTCAGAAAGTGGAACCGGTGTCGAAGAAAAACATAAGTTTAATAGAAAGTGGATTAGGTTATGTAAGAAAGTACTAAAGCCAAATGGCACAATATGGATATCAGGAACATTACACAATATATATTCAATTGGTATGGCATTGGAGCAGGAGGGCTTCAAGATAATTAATAACATAACATGGCAGAAAACAAATCCACCGCCAAACTTAGCATGTCGATGCTTCACACATTCTACAGAAACCATTTTATGGGCTAGAAAGAATGATAAGAAGTCTCGGCATTTTTTTAATTATCAGAAAATGAAAGAAATGAATGATGGAAAGCAGATGAAGGATGTTTGGACAGGCTCATTGACAAAGCCATCTGAGAAGGTGGAGGGAAAGCATCCTACACAGAAACCAGAATATCTGTTGGAAAGAATAATACTTGCATCGACAGAGGAAGGACAAGTTATCTTGGATCCTTTCTGTGGCTCAGGAACTACCGGGGTAGAGGCAGTAAGATATGGACGAAAGTTCATAGGAATAGATGTAAGCGAAGAATATATGGAAATATCTAAGAAAAGACTGGAGAAGGTACTAAATGACAAATAGGAATTTTGACGAATGGCTTAGTAAATTCAGACCAAGTATTTCAAGCTATGATTATTACATAGATTTTGAAAAGGTCATTAAGAATGTTGATGAAATCAAGGTAGAACTCAACATTTTGAATTCATTAATTGGATCAAAGAATATAGAAGATGAGTTTGAAAAGGTAGTGACAAGATATCCGGAAACATTAAAATGTATACCATTATTACTTGCAGTCAGGAGTAACGAAATATACGCACAGGATGAAGATGGAGCATTTTTATACAATTTCAAAACTATGAACTATGAGGTAGAGCAATACAAGGTATTTATGAGCAAAACAGGATTGTTTGATATGATAGCAAATCATCTTGTAAATAATCTGGTAGATTATGCACTGGGTATTGAAACAGGTTTAGATTCTAATGGACGTAAAAATCGTGGTGGACATCAAATGGAAGATTTGGTTGAGAAGTATATTGTGGCAGCAGGTTTTAAAAAGAACGAGAATTACTTTAAAGAGATGTATTTAAAGGATATTGAGACAAAATGGAATATTGATTTGTCGGCACTTTCAAATCAGGGAAAAGCAGCTAAAAGATTTGATTTTGTAATTAAGACTGACAAGATGATCTATGCTATTGAGACAAACTTTTACGGTGGAGGAGGTTCTAAACTTAATGAAACTGCAAGAAGTTATAAGATGCTTTCACAGGAGGCTGATACAATAGATGGATTTACATTTGTGTGGTTTACAGATGGAATTGGCTGGAAGAGTGCCAGAGGTAATCTGAGAGAGACATTCGAGGTCATGGATACGATTTACAGTATTGATGATATGGAGAAGAGGGTTATGAAAGACATATTTAAGTAGGTGATAAAAGGATAAAAATGAAACTTTTAGAATTATAAATGAAATAGAATAAGATTATTGTCATATAATACAGATTCAGTTTTTGAAAGATTCGTACAGCATCTCGCAAATAAACTGAGAGTTACAGTGTGGACTACTATTTATTTGATATGGGTATTTTCATTGGGAAAGTATATAATGAATTACAATTGGTAGGGATTAATTACTATATGGAATGTGTCAATTAAAAAACGGATGTCCAGGAGAGTTCTGGGCTTTGTATAGCATACTCATTACCATATATAAATTTCTTGATTTTGGAATTTTTAGGACACACAAATGCTATCAAATATATAATATTAGAAATTATATCCTGGAAACAATATGTTTCCGGGATTTTTTTTGAGTTTGCGCGATATGGACACACTCTAACGAGTGTAAGTTCAGAACATGTTCAGATAGTGAAAATTGTATTAGCGGTAAATGGTTGTACCACCTTCATATTTACAATATATAAAAAATGATAATGCATTTATAAAATCAACTAGTAAATAATAAATATATCTGCGCAATATTTGACAAATGTACTAAAAGATGATAATGTATGTACATGGAGGTGACAGTATGAGTAACCAAAAAGAAGAAAACTTTAAGCGTCTGGCTGAAAATAGAACTAATAAAATAATTGATATGTTGCATTTATTGGGTAATCTCTCAAACACATCAAATTATTCGTATTCTGAGGAACAAGTAAAAACAATTTTTTCTGCAATTGAACAGGAATTAGAAATACAAAGAAATAGGTTTGTTACTAAGCAAGCAACAAAGAAAAAATTTAGATTGTAGAGGAGGCACATAACATGACTGACGAGAAATGGAGAAGTCCGAATAATGACTATGGTCCAGAGGTAGGCTTGGATAATGGTGATGTTGAGACTTTTAAGAAGGAACCTGAAGAGGCTTTGGCTCGTGAAACAGGACAGAATTCAAATGATGCACGTTATAATTCATCTTATACCAAAATGGAGTATAAGCTATTTGAAGTTGAGCATGATGCTATACCAGGAATAGATGAACTTTCTGAGATGATTGAAGCGTGTTATGAATATAAGAAAGAACTGCCCAAAGAAGCTGTGCCGCTTAAACGAATGTTGGAGAGGTCACATGATAAGAAGATAAAATGTCTTAGAATTAGTGATTTTTATACATCAGGACTTGAAGGAGTTCTATCTAACGATGCTGAAAAGCCATTTTATTTGTTAACTAAAGGCTCTGGTATCTCATATAAAGGTAGTGGTGCAGGCGGTTCAAAGGGAATTGGAAAGTATGCAGCGTTTGTAAATAGCAATATAAACACAGTATTTTATTCGACTTACAATAAGGATAATGAACGCGGATATATAGGTGTATCTAAACTCCGTTCTGCTCCTATTCCTGAGACTGATGGACTTATGACACAAGGAATTGCATATTTTTCAAGAAATGACAAGAAGGAGCCAATATTAGAGGAGCTATTGCTGGATCCAGAATTTGAAAGAGAAGAAGGTAACTACGGTACCGATGTATATATAATTGGTTTCAGCTCTGAAAATGATTGGAAATGGTCTATCATTTCAAAACTTTTGGAGAGTTTTATGGTAGCAATTACTGAAAAAACTCTTATCATAGATGTTGATGATATTACTGTTTCAAAGGAAACATTACCTGAACTCATAAATGACATAAATTTGAAGAGAGTTTGTGGAAAGAGGCTGTATAGAGATATTCAGGCACAATTTGCCTTATTATACGACGAGGATATCGTCAAGAAAACTATTGACCTTGATGAGCTTGGGAAAGTTGATGTGTATGTAAAAAAGTATGATGCAAATCACAGTGACATGGCAACTCAAAAATGTGTTTATGTGAGATATCCATATATGAAGATAAAGATGTCTGACAACTTGAGTAAGCTTCCGTTTTCTGCAATGTGTATTATAGGAGATAATGAAATCAATTCGTTATTAAGAGACGTTGAAAACCCTCAACATACTGATTGGGAATTTAATAGACTTAATGATGATAAACCTCTGAAAAAGAAAACAAGAAACGCTGAAAGATTACTTCGTGAAGAAATAAGAAAGTTTGTTACTGAAGTAATGTTGGCAGATAGCTCTGAGAAAACAGATGTACTTGGGGCTGGTGAATTCTTGCCTTCAACAGAGGATGGAGATATGGAAGTTGAAGTGAAGACAATAAAAAAGGATATTGTTCGTACTACTAAGGCTCGTAAAAATAAAGCCGCAAATCCTAAAAAAGAAAAAGCCAATGAAGATGATGATGCATTTAAACATCAGAATGGTTCTTTAACGGATGATGGAGATGATGGTAAAAAACAAAACACTGGTGGTGGAGGAGAAGATAATCCTTATGATGATCCAAATGACCAGGGTGGTCGTGGTACAGCTACAGGTAATGAACCTATTCTTAAAAAGGTTAAACTGGGAGGAATAAAGTATAAAAATATCGTTGTTGATGAAAAGGCAGGAAGATATGATTTTAGATTTACTGCGCCTCACGATGAGGCAGATTTTGAACTTGAATTAAAAATGTGTGGAGATGGTAGTGATACTTATACGCTTGATATTATTAGCGCTGAAGTTGATGGAAAACCATGCAGAATAGAAGATGGCAAGGTTAGAATGAAATTATCTAAAGACGTTACTTATGTTGTGAAATACACAACTAATAGAAAAAGCATGTTTTCAAGTGAGGTGATAATGAATGCTTATAGGTAATAAAGTTTTTCCATATCCTTTGCTGAGGGATAAGGATAGTAATACTGATTATAAAACAACTCAATTCTGTTTTGATTTCGAAATGGATAACGGTATTCCGATGATTGTTAATGGTAACCTTATATTAAAAAATATCTCGTTCTACTTGGATAATCCAGAATTAAAGGAATTATATGCTGACGGCTTTGTAAAAGCTATATGTGAGGTTGAGTGCTCTAATACTGTGTACAGGGAGTTCTTTGAAATAACAGAATCACCTCAAACAAAGAAAATTCCGATTACGAATTTTGCAAATATCGTTACAATTTCGGCGTATTTAGTTGCTACAAAAGAAATATGTGCATTTACTAGTACTGATTTTGTTGACGATTACGAGGGCTATAGTTTCCATATTAATCCTTCAAATGTTTTAGCTGCCGACGATGGCATAAAATTTAGAGTAGATATTGATGAAAGTAATGATAACAAGATGTCATCAATATTTACAATAGTAAAGAAGGATGATGCCGAAGGAATCGTAACATACAATGATGAGCCTAATAAGATAGTCATTTATCTTAATCCGGAAGATTATAGTATTTATGATACTATGAAAAACTATAGTATGTATAATAGCGTATTTTTCGCAAACCTTGTTATTCCAGCACTTGCAGGTTGCCTTCAAGAAATACAAAATGGTTTTTCGGAAGGCGATATTATTGATGAAATTTGCGATGATAAAAAGTGGTTTAAGTCAGTAATGAAAAGATATGCTTTCGTGAAGCGAAAGGAACTGGAGGCAGAAGATTTTAGTAATATAAATTGTTTTGAGCTAGCTCAATTGTTGATGAATGAATCAACAGATAAAAGCATTAAGGATTTTTATCAACTAGCAATTAATGGCGAGGAGGTAAGTGAAAATGAATAAAATTAATGTTAAGTTTCTCACTGATGAAGCTTTAGCAACAATAAAAGCGAATTTAGATAAGTTCACTAAAATTGTAAAAGAAAATCCTTCAGATAGTAGCTCATTTATCGCAGAGCTCCCAGAAGAGTGTTTTGTAGAGAAAAAATATCCTATTGAAGATTTTGAACTAGAAGTAGATGGAGATGGCGATTATTCAAAGGTTGATGTAGATAACGCAATAACCTTATATGAGCATCTATGTTGTTTGCCTAAACATGTTTTAGGAGATGAAAGATTCTGGATGTGGCTTATTCTGGAAAAATGCTATGCGGCAACAATACAGGCGATGCCTATGGAAAGTGGAAAGAAGATTATTGCGGACCACTGGTTGTTTGGGCAGGGTAGAAGACGTGGTCTTATGTTTGGCGCACTTTCTCGTGCATATTATAGAGTTCAGTTAACAAAAGATGATACTCTTGAAGATGCATATGAATTAACCAAGTTTGCTACACAGAATTATATGAGATACAGAGAGTTTACTTGGCGAGGCTATTCGAATAATAAAACAATTGTAACTGGCGCATTGAAAGGAGAGAAAAAGGCAATAGCAAAATATGGTGACACAATTGAAACAATAAAAGATTATTATCCATCAATAGCAAAGCATATTTCACAGCTTGGAAGTGTAATGTTATTGGATTTTATGAGAGAGGATTATATCCTTGATTCAGTGCTTGCTTTTTGTGATAGCTTAGCAGAAGCAAATAACATTATGCCGATAAAGTAGGTTGTAGTAAGCAAAATGTATTTTCATAGTATTAGTCCTTTCTTTGTTAAAGTAATGAGTAGTTCTGGGAATGTGTGGGCAGTTAACCGTATACAACACATATGCAACACTGTCATGCACAAATCCCCTATTTCTGGGCTTTTCTTGTTATCAAAACGTTAACAAAGAGATAATTACGCGTTTCAAAAAGCATTTACAGAAATCCTCAAAACCTTGTGTTTTGGGGATTTTTTACTTGGCATTTTTTCCGAAAGGGATTAAAATTCTGTTATAAAAGCGTTCAAAGCCGACAAATCCTATCAAAAATATTGACGGGAAAACAAAAATAAGTTAAATTACTTATGTAAAGTATACAGGTGCAGAGACACTTTCTCAAAGATTTCAATGACTTCGGAGGGATATATGTGACGAAAGAGCATGGAAAGAAGAAAAACAGACTGGAAGGTATCGCCCGTTTTATTGTAGAAAAACGCAAGGCGATTTATTTGATTTATATTTTACTGGCGGTTTTTTGTTGCTTCTCCGCAGGATGGGTTTCGGTAGACAACACGCTGACGGACTATCTGGCGGATGATACGGAAACGAGCCGCGGCCTCAAGCGGATGGATGAGGAATTTATTACCTATGCAACGGCGGAGGTTATGGTGGATAACATTTCGTATGCCGATGCGGAGGTGCTTTGTGATACTCTGGAGGATATCGAAGGGGTGAAATCCATCACCTTTGATGATACAACCAAGCATTATGTGGATGGGGCGGCGCTCTTTTCTGTTACCTTTGACGGAGAGAACGACGATCCGCTTTGTGAGGAATCCTTACATAAAATCGAAACGGAAATGCAGGACTATGATGCGTATATTTCTGCGGAGCTGGGCAACACCAAGGCGGAAACCATCGCGAAGGAAATCAATGTTGTTATGGTGCTGACCTGCGGCATTATTCTGGCGGTGCTGCTGTTTACCTCCCGTACCTATATGGAAGTGCCCGTTATGATTATGACCTTTGGCGCGGCGGCGATTCTGAATAAGGGGAGCAACTTTATGTTCGGGGAAATCTCCTTCGTTTCGGACTCCATTGCGATTGTATTGCAGCTTGCGCTGGCGATAGACTATGCGATTATCCTATGCCACAGATATATGGAAGAAAGAGAGAGTAGCGAGCCGATGGATGCCGTTGTTGCGGCGCTTTGCAAGGCAATTCCCGAAATTTCCGGCAGCTGCTTGACAACGCTTTCCGGCTTGGCTGCGATGGCATTTATGCACTTCCAGATTGGTCTGGATATGAGTATGGTGCTGATTAAGGCGATTATTCTGAGTATTCTGTCTGTATTCACGCTGATGCCGGGTCTTTTGTATTCCTTCAGCAGCAAAATCGACAGCACACATCACAGAAATTTTGTGCCGAATATTACAGGCTTTACGAATGTTGTCATTCGTCTGCGCCATGTAACACCGATTATTTTTGCAGTCTGCCTGATTGCGTCCTTTCTGATTTCGCAGAACTGCCCTTATGTATACAGCTATGAGCATCTGACGACCTATACGAAGAATGATTCGCAGATTGCGGAGGAAAAAATCAAGGATACCTTTACGGCATCGAATATCCTTGCACTGCTGATTCCCAGTGGGGATTATGAGAAGGAGCAGCAGCTAGCGGAGGAGCTGGAGGCAATGCCAGAGGTGGATACGGTTACGAGCCTGGCGACCACGGAGGCGGAGGAAAAGGATGGCGAAACCCTGCGTCTGGGGGATAAGATGACACCCAGAGAGCTGGCGGAATTTGCCGATATTGATATTGAGCTGGTGGATTTGCTGTATACGGCGTATGCGGTGGATCAGGAGGAATACGGGCATATCGTGGGCGGTATCGACCATTATGGGGTACCTCTGATTGATATGTTTGAATTTATTTATGATGAGATACAGGACGGCGCAGTTTCTCTGGATGCGGAGCAGCAGAAGGATTTAGATGACCTCTATGATGAGCTGACAGACGGGAAGGACCAGCTGAACAGCGGAAAATACAGCCGTCTGGTTATGGATTTGAATGTATCGCAGGAGAGCGAGGAAACCTTTGCTTTTTTGGACAAGGCAAGACAAACGGCGCAGAATTATTATGGGGATGATGTGCTTCTGGTCGGCAATGCGACAAGCAACTTTGACCTTTCCGCAACCTTTGGGGAGGATAATACCCTAATCAGTATCCTTTCGATTGTGTTCGTTATGATTGTTCTGCTCCTGACGTTCCAGTCGGCGGGGGTTCCGTTTATTCTGATTCTGGTGATTCAGGGCAGTGTATGGATGAACTTTACCTACCCGACCCTGCGCGGCACGCCCATTTTCTTCATGAGCTATCTGGTTGTCAGCTCAATTCAGATGGGTGCGAATATTGACTATGCGATTGTTATCACGAACCGTTATATGGAGCTGCGTCAGAAGATGCCGAAGATTGAGGCCATGAAGCAGTCGCTGAATCTGGCGTTCCCGACGATTTTCACCTCAGGGAGTATCCTTGCGGCGGCAGGTACGGCAATCGGGTTCCTTTCTTCGGATGGGGCGATTTCCGGTATCGGTATCTGCTTAGGCAGAGGGACACTGCTTTCTATTTTGCTGGTTATGGGAATTTTGCCGCAGCTTTTGCTGTTGGGTGATTTCATCATTGATAAGACCTCCTTCAAGAAGCCGGAGAGGAAGGAAAAGAAGGCGAATGAGGAGGAAAATGAGGAGAAGAAAGAAAACGTGCCAATCGGAAAGGAGGCGGTGGAAGGTGCATAAGGGACTGAAAAAAGGAATTGCCGTTCTGGCGGCTGCGGTGCTCTTTTGCGGCAGCGCTCCCGTGGATATCTATGCGGCGAATACGGTGACGATTTCCACGAGAAAGGACTTTCTCCGCTTTGCGAAAAATTGTACCTTGGACAGCTGGTCGGCAGGGAAAACCGTTGTGCTGACGGCGGATATTGATTTGGGACGCGTGAATTTTTCACCCATCCCGATTTTCGGGGGCACCTTTGAAGGCAACGGGCATACGATTTCGGGGCTGAATCTGGAGCAGGATGGCTCTCAGCTTGGCTTATTCCGCTATGTTGCGGAGGGTGGCGTTGTGAAAAACCTAAAGGTCGAGGGGAACGTAACCCCCGGCGGCAGCAGAAGCAGCATCGGCGGTATTGTCGGTGAAAACAACGGCACGATTACGGGATGCAGCTTTGACGGTACAGTGGAAGGCAAGGATACGGTCGGCGGTGTTGTCGGCAAAAATAAAGGCGAGGTGCGCGAATGCAGTGCATCGGGCGAAATTCACGGTGAGCTGTCTGTCGGCGGCATTGCAGGCGAAAACAACGGTTTTCTGGCGGAATGCAGAAATGAGGCGGATGTCAATACCGAATACGAGGAAAAAAAGCAGGAGCTTTCCGACATTGATACAGATGCGGCGGCAATTCTGGAAAAATACAGAATTTCAAAGGAGAACACCGAGCGCAGCAATCTGACCTATACGGATATTGGCGGCGTGGTCGGTTTCAGCGATGGCGTGGTGCAGGGCTGCGACAACTATGGCGAGGTTGGCTATCCGCATGTCGGTTATAATATCGGCGGTGTGGCAGGCAGACAGTCCGGCTATCTTCTGGGCTGCGACAACAACGCAGCGGTACACGGAAGAAAGGATATCGGCGGGATTGTCGGGCAGGCAGAGCCGTATCTCTGGCTGAATACCTCGGCGGACAGATTGGACGAGGTACGCGATAATCTGGATATTCTGCATGATATGGCAAATCAGCTTCTGGATGATACCAATGGTCTGGGGGACGATGTTGAGGTTTACCTGAACGGGATGTCCGACCATTCCGAAACGGCGAGCGACCGCGCAAGAGAGGTCAAGAATCAGCTGCAGGATTTTGCAGATGATAATATTGACGAAATCAATACATGGACGGCACTGCTTTCCGATACCATGCGAAAGCTGGAGGACCCGATGGATGGTCTGTCGGATGGAATCGAGGACTTAGGCAAGAATATGCAGGATTTAGGCGATGCTTTTTCTCCGCTGAAAAAGGATTTGCCTGAGATTGACGGTCTGGAGGATGTGGAAGCGCAGGTAGAGAAGATGCAGCGGACACAGCGGCAGCTTGCACAGGCGGCACAGACGCTTTTGCAGGAGCAGAAGGCGCTCAGGAATGCCATTGCCGCAGGCGATCAGGAAAAGGTACGGGAAATCATGCAGCAGATTACGGCAACCCTGCAGCAGATGATGGGATTGCAGCGGCAGCTTCTGGAGGAGCAGAAGGAGCTTGCAGGGCTTCTGGCGGATTTGCCGGATGATGTGAAGGATGCGGCGGATATTGTGCAGAGAAGGCTGAAAAGAACCATTACCAACGCGCAGGATGCCTTGGATGATATTGCTGATACAACGGAAAACATTGCGGATTCCATGCGTGATATGAGTGATATTATTTCGGATCTGGCGAATGAAGATCCGGCAACCTTTGTGAAGCTGGGGGATGATTTTCAGGAATCGAGCGATGCGCTGTTTGATTCCATGGGAGATATCTCGGATGATTTGAAGGGGCTGCGTGAGTCTCTGAAAAGCGGCAGACAGACCCTGACGGCGGATATCCGCAGCATAAGCGATCAGTTCCAGAAGATTATGAATCTGCTGTTTGACGAAATAGATGATTTGCGGGATGGCGCGGATAAGGATTTGGATGATATCTTTATTGATGTTTCCGATGAGGAAATCAACCGCACGAAGCAGGGAAAGATTGCGAGCAGCCATAACTACGGCGAGGTTGAGGGCGACCGCAACGCAGGTGGTATTGCGGGTGCGATGTCGATTGACCTTGCGATTGACCCGGAGGATGATATTGCACATCCAAAAACATTGAGCTTTACCTATCGCATGAAGGTGATTTTGCAGGACTGCATCAATGACGGCAAGATTACAGGTAAGAAGGACTGCGTCGGCGGCGTGGTCGGCTATGCGGAAAGCGGTACGGTATATCGTTGTGAAAACTACGCAGAGGCGGAAAGCACAACAGGCAATTATGTCGGCGGCATTGCAGGCTTCAGCGAGGGCACGATTCGCAGCAGCTATGCCAAGGGCAGCATGACCGGCGGACAATATGTCGGCGGCATTGCCGGCAAGGGCGAAAATGTATATGATTCCTGCGTCATTGCGACCGTAGACGGGGACGAAAAGCTAGGCGTTGTGCTGGGCGGTGCGGAGGATACCGACAGCCTGCGCGGTAATTATTACGCAGAGCAGGATTTGGGCGCAGTGGACGGCATCAGCTATGCAGGAAAGGCGGAGCCGATTTCCTATGAGGCTATGAAGGAAATCAGCGGAATTCCCAAGCGCTTTATCAGCTTTACCGTAAACTTTATTGCGGACGGCAAAACAGTGGAAACCCAGGAGGTGCCTTACGGCATGGAAACGAGCCGCATCAAGCTGCCGGATATTCCCGAAAAGAAGGGGAGCTTCGGCACATGGGCGGCGTTTGAAACCGATACCGTACAGGGCGATATCAAAATCGAATGTGCATATACGCCTTATGTTACGGTTGTTTCCAGCATGGAAAAGAACGAAAGCGGTAAGATGTCCCTTGCGCTGGCGGATGGTGACTATACCGATGAGGCAGAGCTGCATATCTTTGCAAATGCGGAGGAAGCGGCACCTGCGCAGGCAAAGGGCAAGACGGTTGTGTATGATGTGATTCTGGAGGACAGAGACCTTTCCGATACGGAAAAAACCACCCTGCGTCTTTTGAATGAGAATAAGGAGAAGGTTTCCGTTTGGCAGAAGAACGGCGAAGACTGGAAGGAATTAGATACGAAGAATCGTGGGAAATATGTGGTCTGCAAGATTGACGGTACGGAAGGTACGCTTTGCATCAGCTACGAGGGTGCAGCGAAAAAGACGCTGCTGTTTGTCTGCATGGCAGGCATTGCGGCGGTTGCTGTGATTTTCGGTGCTGTGAAGCTGAAAAAGGGCAGAAAGCAGAAAAAGCAGACAGAAACAGAAGAATAAAAATATTTTGAGGACGGCGGCTTTTCCTTTTAGGCTTGCCGTCCTTATGCTATACTGGAGAAAAAGAGGTGAGCGCATGAAGAACGGGAAATATTGTATTTTGATTGCAGATGATGAAAAGGAAATTCGGGATATTTTGCGGCTGCTGCTGGAGGGCGAGGGCTATGCGGTGCTGACTGCGGAAGATGGCAGAGAAGCGATCGCAGAAGCGGCGGCGGAGGTTGATTTATATATTCTGGATGTGAATATGCCGGAGGTATCGGGATTCCCTGCGGCGGCGGAAATTCGCAAGCACTTTGATGCGCCGATTGTTTTTCTGACGGCGTATTCCACAGAATCGGATAAGGTGATGGGCTTTTCTGTCGGGGCAGATGATTATATCGTAAAGCCGTTTTCCAATATGGAGCTGTTGATGCGCGTGAAGGCGATTCTGCGGCGAAGCAGCGGCGTGAAAGCGCCTGTGGTGACAGAGAAAATTCCCTTTGCGGATTTGATTCTGGATACGGAGAGCCGCTCTGTTTCCAGACAGGGGGAAATGATTCCGCTGACCTATACGGAGTTTCAGATTCTGGAGCTTCTTGTGACGCATAAAAAGAAGATTTATTCCCTGGAAAATATCTATCAAAGCATCTGGGGAGAGGATGCCGTTGGCGACAGTGCGATTATGGTGCATATCAAAAATATCCGCAAGAAGCTGGGGGATGATTCCAGAAACCCGAAATATATCAAGACGGCGTGGGGACGGGGGTATTATGTTGACCAATGAGAATGGAAGAAAAACAAAGCGGCTTTCGCGCGAGATTCTGGGACTGCTGCTGATTACGGCGGTGATTGCGCTGTTTTTCTGGGGCTTTTTATATCTGACGGCAAATTCCATTTCCGAAACCTATTTCACAGAGCGCAACCTGCAGCCCTCAGAGGGACAATGGCTGACATTGCGAGCATGGATTCGCAGTGTGAGCCTGCTTTCGACGGTGATTCTGTTTCTGGTGCTGTTTCTGTTCCTGCTGGGGCAAAAGCTGGCGTATCTGAGGGAAATTATACAAGGGGTGGATGCCCTGCGCACACACCGCTTGGAGGATACCATTCCGCTGCGAGAGGCGAATGAGCTGACGGAGCTGGCGGAGCATATCAATTTTCTTTCGGAAACGGAGCGGCGGCTCAGACAGCAGGAAATGGCACTGCAGGCAGAGCGGGAGCGCATGATTCGCGACCTTTCGCATGATATCCGCACGCCGCTGACGGCAATTTTATCCTATTCGGATTATATGAGCCGAAAGGATGGGTACACAGATGCGGAATTACGGGAATATTTTTCGCTGGTGCGGAAGAAGGCAGCGCAGATGAAGGACATGACAGACCGCCTGCTGGAGGGCAGTAAGCGCAATGTGGAGCCGGTGGAAAACGGCAGGCTGCTGATGGAGCAGCTTGCAGGAGAATGGGAGGAAATTCTGGAGGACAGCTTTTCCTGCGAGATTTCTATGGAGAATTGCACCGATTTTCGGACAGAATGGGATATGCAGGAGATCCTGCGGATTTTCGATAATCTGTCCTCTAATGTGGAAAAATATGCGGACAGTGGACACCCTGTTTTGCTGCAAATGGACAGGGGAGTGGACACCTTACGGATTTTACAGAAAAACACAGTGCGGCAGACGGCGCAGAAGATAGAAAGCAACCAAATCGGACTGGAGAGCATCCGCAGAATTACCGCCGGCTATGGCGGAGCGGTGACGGTTTCCTTGGACGAAAAGCAATTTCAGATTGAGATTACCCTGCCTGTTTCAGAAAAGTGATTTCGATTAAAACTTCAGAATTCTTTAGAATTTCCTGCCCGATTTCTTTAGAATCCTATGCTATGATGAATTCATCAAAGAAAACAAGGCAACAAGAAAGTGAGGAATGGCTTATGGCATTAGGATTATTATTGATTTTATTTATGGTAATGAGCATCATCAGCGTAGTTGGGCTGCTGCTCCTGTTTCTTTTAAAGGGAGAAAGGGCGCAGAAGATTGTGTTTTACTTTATGGCACTTCTGGGGATGTTTATCGCATGGATGACAGCGACAGGATATGCCACCAATCAGATTAAGGAGCAGATGATTTCGTGGGGCTTCGGTGCATTGGCGGTTGTGGCGGTTCTGGTGCGGCTTTGCGGCAAGAGCAAAAATGCAGCATTGGCGGCAAAGCTGCTGGCGGCGGCATCTGTGGTACTCGGTATGGTGGCATTATTTATCGGCTAAAAAGATTAAAATTTCATTAGAAAAAGAAAGGCGCAGGAGGCTTCCTGTGCTTTTCTTTTGTGGGAAAATTTGTCAGGTGCTATCGGTTGAAATATTTTTGTGGATGAAATATAATAGGATAAACTGTAAAATCTGCGTAAAATCCGCAGGAAACAGTGCTGTGTTTTTCGGATGCGGACGAGTGTATTTTTGTTAAAACAATGTCACACATTAGACAAGCCGAAAAGACACTTTCTATAGAAAGTGCATTTAATTATTCTGATTTGAATGGAGTTCTTTTATTCAAATTGAATAGAGGATTTCATACAGTATCTTGACACTTTGGCACATTTGAGTATATACTAAACTCAGATATGTACAGAAAAAGAATGTTACATAAAGGGTGTAAAAAAACAGCACCGGAGAATGGCCTTTGGAAGTGGGTCGGAACGGAAGAACAAATGAAACAGTAAGCAGACGTTTGGGTCTGTGATTACGGAAGGGAGGAACCTATGGGGGATGACATCAAACTTCGGGTTTCAAAAATCGAAAAATCTTTTCCGGGTGTAAAGGCTTTGGATAAAATCGACTTTACAGTCAGAAAAGGGACTGTACATGCGCTGTGCGGTGAAAACGGCGCGGGCAAGTCTACATTGATGAAGATTATCAACGGGATTTATAAGCCGGATGCCGGCGAAATTTTTGTGGATGAGAAATCGGTGAAAATCAAAGATCCCATTATGGCAAGATCTCTCGGAATTGCCATGATTGCGCAGGAGCTGAACTATGTTCCCGAAATGTCCGTAGAGGAAAATATTTTTCTGGGACGCTTGCCTGTGGATGGGATGGGCAGAGTAAAATGGCGCGAGGTGCGCGAAAAAACCGAAAGGCTGCTGAAGGAGGAGCATTTGCCCTATAAGGCAACGGATAAGCTGAAAACGCTGACTACCTCCGATATTCAGATGCTGGAAATCCTGAAGGCAATCTCCAACGATGCGTCTATCGTTGTTATGGACGAGCCTACGTCCTCCATTACGCAGAAGGAGGTTGAGCTGCTGTTTAAGAAGATTGCACTTCTGAAGGCAAAGGGCTGTGCGATTGTTTATATCTCTCATAAGATGGATGAGGTATTCCGCATTGCGGATGATATTACGGTATTCCGTGACGGTACGGTTGTAAAGAGTATGCGTGCGGAGGATACAAACATTGACGAGGTTATCGCGCTGATGGTAGGTCGTCGTATGGAAAACGTATATCCCAAGGAGAATATTGAGATTGGGGAGCCTTTGCTTGAGGTAAAAGACCTCAAGAGCGGTCAGCTGTTTGAGGATGTAACCTTCCATGTAGGCAAGGGCGAAATCGTTGGCTTTGCAGGGCTGGTCGGCGCAGGGCGTACGGAAGTGATGCGCTGTCTGTTTGGGCTTGACCCCATTGACGGCGGTACGGTAAAGGTACACGGCAAGGAAATCAAAATCAAACGGGTAGCCGATGCAACAAAGGCAGGCATGGTCATGCTTTCGGAGGATCGCCGCCGTTACGGCATTATCCCCATGAGAAGTGTGCGCGAAAATGCGAGCCTTGCAGCCTTGGAAAAATTCTTCTATGGCGGGCATGCCCATAGAAAAGAAGAAGAAGCGATGGTTGCAAAATATTTTGATAAAATGAGCGTAAAAACACCGACACAGGAAACACCGATTCAGTCTCTTTCCGGCGGGAACCAGCAGAAGGTGCTGCTGGCAAAATGGATGATGCGTGACCCTGAGGTGCTGATTCTGGACGAGCCCACAAGAGGGATTGACGTTGGCGCGAAATTTGAAATTTATAAACTGATGACAGAAGTGGCACAGGCGGGTAAAGCAGTTGTAATGGTTTCCTCTGAGCTGCCCGAATTGATTGGTATGTGTGACAGAATTTATGTGATGAACCAGGGCCATATTGCAGGCGAGCTGAAGCGGGAGGAATTCTCTCAGGAGGCTATCATGGTTTATGCGACAGGGACACATAGCATTATTCAGGAATAAATAAAGGAGGAGATCAAAAGTGAAAAATAATAAATCAAAAGAGTTAATGCAGAAATTTTCTATTTTCTTTGTTCTGCTGGTATTGATTATCGTATCTTCTGTGATGAACCCCAATTTCTTGAGCCACAGAAATATTACCAATATTGCAGTGCAGCTGGCGGTAGCGACCATTCTGGCGTATGGTGAAATGGTACTGATTGTATCCGGTCTGCTGGACTTGTCCTCGGGTGCGGTGCTTGCACTGTCGGGTGTGCTTTCCGTCAGTGCGTATAAGGCGACCGGCTCTATGGCAGTGGCGTTTGCCGTTTCCATCGGTGTTGCGGTTATCTTCAACATGATTAACGCATTGTTTGTTGCAAACTTCGCATTGCCTGCGTTCATCGTAACACTGGCAACCCAGATGGCGGCGAGAGGTCTGGCACTGCTGTATACCTCCGGGCAGAATATTTTGCAGATTGGGAAATACGCTGTAGTCGGGCAGGGGAAAATCGGTCCTGTTCCCATTCCCGTTATCTTTACTGTTTTGGCGACGATTATTATTTCGTATATTATGAACCAGACACGATTGGGACGTTCCTTCTATGCCATCGGCGGCAATGAGGAGGCCTCTATCGCATCCGGTATCAATGTTGTAAAATCCAAATACATGGCATTCCTGATTAACGGTGTTCTGGTCGGGATTGCCGGCGTGCTGTTCATGGCGCGTGTAAACGCAGGTCTGCCGAATGGTGCGGTAGGCTACGAAATGGAAGGTCTGACGGCTGCCATTGTCGGCGGTACAAGCTTCTCCGGCGGTGTTGGTACAACCTCCGGCTCCTTAATCGGTTCCTTCATCATCGGCTGCCTGAACAACATCATGAACCTGCAGGGCGTAGACTCTTACATTCAGCAGGTAGTAAAGGGTATCATCATCGTGGCAGCTGTTCTGTATGATATCAACTTCAAGAATAAAAAATCGCCCAAGGTTATCCTGCAGAAGAAGGACGAAAAGAAGGAGCCTGCGGCAAAGGCATAACCCAATGATATGGCTTTCATTTGATCAATCAAATGTAAATAAAGCAAAAATGTTCTCAAAAAGGTAATTTCAAAAAGAAAGGGAGAGAGTAAAATGAAAAAGTATTTAGCAGCATTTATGGCACTGGCTATGGCGGCAACCGCTCTGACAGGCTGCGGCGGCGGTGATTCCGCAGGCGGCGATGACAGCAATAAAACCTACAAGGTAGCGTATATTGCAAGAGCGCAGTCTGACTCCTTCGCAGCATGGCTGGCAAACGAAATGGTAGCAGCAGCAGATAAGTATGATGACATCGAGCTGAAGGTATTCGATGGTCAGGCTGACGATGCAAAGGAAAACGCTGCAATCGAAAACGCAATCGCAAACGGCTACGATGCAATCATCGTGCAGCCCAACAACGGCGAAGCACAGAGACCCTACGTTGAAAAAATTGTACAGGCAGGTCTGGTTGCAATCACAACCAACTCCAGAATTGAAGGCATTGAAGGTGCATCCTCTGTCGATGCCGATCCTTACAATCAGGCACAGGTTAACGCTGAGCTGGCACTGACACAGGTTCCCGAAAATGCGAAGGTTGTTGTTCTGAAGGGGCCCTCCGGCAACTTCCACGCTGACCAGAGACGTATCGCATGGCAGGAAGTATTCTTTGACCAGAGACCTGGCGTTCAGATTGTAGGCGAAGACTTCGCAAACTGGAACAAGGACGAAGCTATGGCTCTGATGGAAGACTGGACAACAGCACACGGCAAGATTGATGCAGTTATCTCCATGAACGATAACATGGCAGCAGGTGCGCTGGAGGTTGTAAAGGGCAACCCCACTTACAAAGACATGCTGGTATACGGCGTTGACGGTACAGCAGAGGCTTGCCTGCTGATTCAGGATGGTTCCATGACATCTACATGCCTGCAGTCTGCAATCGACCTGGCTGCTCTGAACCTTGACACAGTACACAAGCTGCTGACAGGCGAAGAAACACAGATCGACACAGATATCGAAGAAGTTCTGATTACTGCTGACAACGTAGACGAATACGTTGAAATGTACAAAAAGAACGGTCAGATTACAGAATAATAGAAGGTAAATCTGTTTTTCGTGATTGATTTGTAAATATGAGGTATCATTTTCGGGTTTTCCGGGAGTGATACCTCTATTTTTTTCATGAAAAACTGTATTTTGGAAGGCGCGTAATTCTTGCATAATTCCGTCTATACTGTTATCATAAAAGGGAGAGAGTCTCGCAGGAGAGGTTCCCGAAAACTGATAAAACTGTGTATTTCAATAAAGCGAAAGCGAGGAGATAAAAGATGAAAAACAGAGCAGCTTATATGGTTGGATTGAACAAAATGGAAATCAGAGAAACCCCCGTTCCCGAACCCAAGGCGGGCGAGGTTCTGGTGAAGATTGAATATGTTGGGATTTGTGGTTCCGATGTGCATTATTTCAAGGACGGCAGATGCGGCGACTTTGTGGTTGACGGCGAACTGATGTTGGGTCATGAAGCAGGCGGCGTTGTAGAAAAACTGGGCGAAGGCGTAACAGACCTGAAGGTGGGCGACAAGGTTGCATTAGAACCCGGTATCACCTGCGGTCACTGCGAATTCTGTAAATCCGGCAGATATAACCTGTGCCCCGATGTTGTTTTCCTTGCAACTCCTCCTGTGCAGGGCTGCAATGAGGACTATATCACATTCCCTGCGGATATGTGCTTCAAGCTGCCCGAAGGGATGTCCACAAAGGAAGGCGCACTGATTGAGCCTTTTGCTGTTGGTCTGCATGCGGCACACCAGGGCAAGGTTGGCATGGGCGACCAGTGCATTATCCTTGGCTCCGGCTGCATCGGTCTGATGACACTGCTGGCTTGTAAGGCTTGCGGTGCAACGGATATCACAGTGGTAGATATGGCGCAGAAGCGTCTGGACTACGCAATGAAGCTGGGCGCAACCAGAGTAATCAATGCGAAGGAAAAGGATGTGCTGAAGGAAGTAGAAGCATTTACAAACGGCGTAGGGATTGAAAAGGTATTTGAAACAGCAGGCTCTCCCGTTACCATCGCACAGACACCTTATCTGGTAAAGAAGGGCGGTACTATCACATTGGTGGGTATGGCGGCTGACCCCGAAGTAAAATTCAACTTTGGTCAGATTATGGCAAAGGAAGCAAGAATCGAATCCGTATTCCGTTACAGAAATCTGTATGCAAAGGCAATTTCCGCAGTTGCAAACGGCATTGACATCGGCATGGTAGCAACCCATGAATTCGATTTTGAACACATTCAGGAGGCATACGAGGCTGCCATCAACGATAAGGAAAATGTGGTAAAGGCTGTTATCAAGCTGTGATACATGCGAAAGAAATGGCGGTGTGACTATGGAATATTTACTGGGGATTGATATTGGTACCTCCGGCACGAAAACGGTTCTGTTTGACAGGGATGCCAACCCAATCACAGCAAAAACATTTGAATATCCCTTATATCAGGAGCAGAACGGCTGGGCAGAGCAGGAGCCTGAGGACTGGTGGAACGCAGTAGTGCAGGGTGTGCAGGCGGTGCTGCAAGCCTCCGGCGTGGATGCGGCGGATATCAAGGGCATTGGGCTTTCCGGACAGATGCACGGACTGGTTATGCTGGATGAAAACGGCGAGGTGCTGCGCCGCTCGATTATCTGGTGCGACCAGAGAACGGGCGAAGAGGTCGAGGATATGAACCGTATGCTGGGTGCGGAAAAAATCATTCAGATTACGGCGAACCCTGCGGTAACCGGCTTTACGGCGGCAAAAATCCTCTGGGTGAAAAAGCATGAGCCGGAGCTGTACGCAAAATGCGCGCATATCCTTCTGCCGAAGGACTATATTCGGTATAAGCTGACGGGCGAATATGCCACGGAGGTTTCCGATGCCTCCGGCATGCAGCTGATGGACGTTGCAAAGCGGACATGGTCGGATGAAATTCTGGAGGGACTTGGCATTGAAAAAAGACTGCTTGGCAAGATGTATGAATCGCAGGATGTAACCGGCGAGGTGCATCAGGAGGCGGCGGCGCTGACAGGACTTGCGGCAGGCACGATTGTGGTTGGCGGTGCGGGGGACAACCCTGCGGCAGCGATTGGGACAGGCATTGTTTCTCAAGGGAAGGCATTCACCACGATTGGTACCTCTGCGGTGGTTTATGCGGTTTCCGACCGAATGGCACTTGATCCCAAGGGCAGAGTGCATACGCTTTGTGCCTCTGTACCCGGCAAATGGACGGTAATGAGTTGCACACAAGCGGCAGGGCTTTCTCTGCAATGGCTGCGCAATCACGTTTGCACGCCGGAAATGGCAGAGGCTGCGGAAAAGGGCGTAGACCCTTATGAAATTATGACGGCAGAGGCTGCAAGGGTGCCTATCGGTTCTGAAAAGCTGATTTACCTGCCTTACCTGATGGGGGAACGCTCTCCGCATCCCGATCCGGATTGCAGAGGGGTGTTCTTTGGACTTTCTGCCATGCACGAAAGACCGCATTTGATTCGCTCTGTGATGGAGGGGATTTCCTTCTCCCAGTGGGAATGTGTTGAGGTGTTCCGTGAGATGGGCGTACCCATCGAGGATATGATGATCTGCGGCGGCGGCGGCAGAAGCCCCTTCTGGAGACAAATGCTGGCAGATATGTACGGCTGTTCGGTAAGCACGGTGCAGTCTGACCAGGGCGGCGCATTGGGTGCGGCGATTTTGGCAGGCGTTGGCGCAGGCATTTATTCCGATTTGGAGACGGCCTGTGATGCGCTGGTGCGGAAAAAAGATAGTTCCGAGCCGAATATGGCGGCGAATGGTGCGTATGCGAAATACTTCACGCTGTATAAGGAGCTTTACAGAACCCTGTTCCAAAGCTTTAAGGATTTGAAAAATATTTAAATAAACAGACGGGGAATTGCCTGAAAAGGACGTTCCCTGTTCTTTTTTTTTGCAGATTTCTCAAAAATTCAACGATTTTTAAGAAAGTGTTTCTTGATTCTTGTGCAATCCTTTTTTATAATGTAAAAAGAGAAAAATTCGGCAATTGAAGCAACTGTGTAACAAAGGAGAAGAACCATGAAGAAACGAAGCTTGGGCATATTGGTATTCTGTTTGCTGCTGTTTGGCTTATGCGGCACAGCATTTGCGGCAGAAAAAACGAAAAGCCCCTATTATATAACGGTGAACCTGACGGCGAATGTGGTGACGGTATATGAAAAGGATGCGGCAGGAAATTATACCGTTCCCATTAAGGCGTTTCGATGCAGCGGCGGCACGGATACCCCCGAAGGGACATTCCGGACGAGTGCGAAATACGAATGGCGTGCATTATACGGGAATGTGTGGGGGCAGTATGCCACACGCATTACGGGGCCGTATCTCTTTCATTCTGTACCTTATTTTGAAAAGGACAAAACCACATTGGAATATGATGAATTCAACAAATTGGGGACAACTGCATCCGCAGGGTGCATCCGCCTGACGGTGCGGGATGTAAAATGGATTTATGACAACTGTCCGATTGGTATAACCGTGAGAATGTATCGCGGGGAGGTGAAGGAGCCCTTGCAGCCTGCCGCTGTGCCGAAGGTCAACAGAAACGATACGGTACGCCGCGGCTGGGACCCGACAGACCCTGCTGCCGCAAACCCCTGGAGAAAGGGAACAATGCAGGAGATGCAGCTGCAGACGGCAGAGACAGATGACAGAATTGAGCTCTATTATGAAAAGGGGGCGTACTACATTTCTGCGTCAAATGCAAAGCAACTGTTCGCTTTTCTGGATAGGGAAATAGGCCTTTCTGCGGATGGCAATCAGGTGAAATACGATGCCGTGAAGGTTTCCTATGACGGAGAGACAAAGGAGATAGAGGGGCGAGCAAAGGGTGATGCGGCATATTATAAGCTGCGCGACTTAACAAATCTGATTGGTGCGGAAATGCACTGGGATAAGGATACGAAGCATATCACGATCCGTCTGGACGAAAAGGAAATTCTTCTGGGGAAGGATTTGCCTGAAAGAGTGCCGGAGATCAAGGATGAGGCAACATTTCCTGAAAAGCTGGCGGCATTTTTTATGATGCAGAATTAAAAAATACTTTCTGAGCGAAAGCAGAGAGAGGGAGAATTATGACAGTAAAAAAGGTTGCAATCATTGCGGCGGCAGGTGCAGTGCTTCTGGCAGGGGCGCTGACGCTTTCCATGACGCTGATTACGCGGAATAAAATAGAGGTGACGGCAACGGAAACCTCGGCACAAAATGAAACGGAGCAGGAAGAAGACGGCGTAAAAACGTTGGAAAATATGGAGAATATGCCGCTTTATTTTGAGGATACAGAGAAGCTTCTGCTGCCCCTGCGCAATACCATGGAAGCGCTGGGCGGAACGGTAAAATGGGATACGGAAAAGAAACAAACGGCGATTTCCTACCGCGGCAGAACGCTGCGCGTGCGTTCCGGGGAACGGGATGCCGTTCTGAATGGGTATGCGGTAACGCTGCCGGAGGAACCGAATATGATTAACGGCTGCCTGTATGTGGACGAGGAGGTTATTTCGGCGTACTATACGGGGGAGGTTCGCTTTAATCACGAAACCAAGCAGGTGACGTTGGAAATGAAGGATGGGACGGAGCCTGTAGTGGCAGTGAAGGAGCTGACGGCGGACGAGGAAAACGGCGGATATTCTGTGGATGTGCCGGTCATTGTGGGGCTGAATGATGCGAATTACGAAAAAAGCCTGAATGATTCCCTGATGCAGCAGATGCAGGATTACATTACAGCATTTATGGCGGAGGAAAATACGGCGGACAGCCTTTTGCAGGTGCAGGTGACAACGGGCTTCTGCACGAAGGATTTTCTTTCGATTCTCTGGGAAGGGACGAGGAACGGCATGCCTGTGCGCTTTGCAAAAAACCTTGACCTTCTGGGGCAGAGAGCCGTAACGCTTGCGGATATGCTGACGCAGACCTCTTTGGAGGCGGCACAGGCGCAGGCAGGTGAGGATTGGACGGCGGAGCAGTTCTATCTGACGGCAGATGGCGAGCTGATTTTGATTGGACGCAATGCGGAGGGCGGACAGACGATAGAACCGCTGAAGGCGGAGCAGAGTATCTGGCGGAAAAAGTATAAGGGCATATTTACAAAATAAAGCAGAGAGAGCGGAATTTGCCAAAATCCACTCTCTTTTTTATTTTTTGAAAGAAGAAAGAAAAAAGTTTGAAATCATGAAATCAGACATCTTATTTTCTGATTTGACAGTTTATCCTGTCGAATTGGTAAATGCAAAAAAAGATAGAGGAAAGCTATGTATTCTATTTTATACACTGTATACAAGCTGCTTGTTTTTTGATTCACAAACTTCTTTTGATAAATATTTTTACGGTATAAATTTTTGTACAATTTTTAATGTTGTCAGACATTAAAATAAATAATAATCGTCAACAAAAAATAATTTTGCATAAAAATATTTTAAAAAACATAAGACATGTAAGCAACATCACAAAAAGTATCTTGTTAGAAACATAACGGGGGTTTTTTCATTTTGCTGTTGAAATGAAAAAGATTTAATTGTATAATAATTACGTAAAAAATCCCGTTTCGGATGTATAGGAGAAATTTACTGTTGTAAGACAACGTGATTGATAAACTTTCTTTATATACCGAAAAAAGGGTGAGCCGCCATTTTTGATGGCTGCAAAAGATGAAAGACGGGGGATATCCCTCGGAATAAACAGAACTCTCTAAATTTTAAAGGAGGAGAAAAAGAAATGTCTAAAGTAATGAAAACGATGGACGGTAACGAAGCTGCTGCATACGCTTCCTATGCGTTTACAGAAGTTGCCGGTATCTTCCCCATCACACCTTCCTCTCCCATGGCTGAAAAAACAGACGACTGGGCAGCGAATGGTAAAAAGAACCTTTTTGGTCAGACAGTTAAAGTAGTAGAAATGCAGTCCGAAGCAGGTGCTTCCGGTACAGTACACGGCTCTCTGGCAGCCGGTGCGCTGACAACCACCTACACAGCATCTCAGGGTCTGCTGCTGATGATCCCTAATATGTACAAAATTGCCGGCGAACTGCTGCCCTGCGTATTCCACGTAACAGCACGTGCTCTGGCTGCACATGCACTGTCCATCTTCGGTGATCACTCCGACGTTATGGCTTGTCGTCAGACAGGTTTCGCTATGCTGGTTTCCAACTCCGTACAGGAAGTTATGGACCTGGCTTGCGTTGCACACCTGTCCGCAATCAAAGGCCGTGTACCTTTCCTGCACTTCTTCGATGGTTTCCGTACATCTCACGAAATCCAGAAGATTGAATGCATCGACTATGATGAACTGGCAAAGATCATTGATATGGATGCAGTAAACACATTCAAGAGAAATGCGCTGAACCCCGAACATCCCGTTATCAGAGGTACAGCTCAGAACCCCGATATCTACTTCCAGGGCCGTGAAGCAGCAAACAAATTCTACAATGCTCTGCCCGCAGTAGTAGAAGAATACATGGGCGAAATCAGCAGAATCACAGGCAGAGATTACAGACTGTTCAACTACTATGGTGCAGCTGATGCTGACAGAATCATCATCGCTATGGGCTCCGCTTGTGAAGCAATCGAAGAAACAATCGACTACCTGACAGCAAAGGGCGAAAAGGTTGGTCTGGTTAAGGTACATCTGTTCCGTCCCTTCGTAGCAGAAAAGCTGCTGGAGGTTATCCCTGCAACAGCGAAGAAGATCGCTGTTCTGGACAGAACAAAAGAACCCGGCGCACAGGGCGAACCTCTGTACATGGACGTTTGTACAGCACTGTTTGAAGCAGAATCCGCTCCTGTTGTAGTTGGCGGCCGTTACGGTCTGGGTTCCAAGGACGTTACACCTGCACAGTTCCTGGCAGTATATGCAAACCTGACACTGGATAAACCCAAAAACCACTTCACACTGGGTATCGTGGATGACGTGACAAACACATCCCTGGAAGTTGGCGAAGAAGTTAACGTTACAGGTGACGACGGCACAATCTCCTGCAAATTCTGGGGTCTGGGTGCTGACGGTACTGTAGGTGCAAACAAGAACTCCATCAAGATCATTGGTGACCATACAGACAAATATGCACAGGCATACTTCAGCTATGACTCCAAAAAATCCGGTGGTATTACACAGTCTCACCTGCGTTTCGGTGATACACCCATCAGATCTACATATCTGGTAAAAACAGCAGACTTCGTTGCTTGTCACAAACAGGAATATGTTCATCTGTACGACATGGTTACAGAACTGAACCCCAATGGTACATTCCTGCTGAACACAACATGGACTGTAGACGAACTGGATGAAAAGCTGCCCGCAAAACTGAAAAGACAGCTGGCTGCTAAGAATGCAAACTTCTACATCATCAATGGTACAGCTATCGCAGGCGAAATCGGTCTGGGCAACAGAATCAACACAGTTCTGCAGGCTGCATTCTTCAAGCTGGCTAACATCATCCCCATTGATCAGGCTGTAGAATACATGAAAGCAGCTATCACAAAATCCTATGGTAAGAAGGGTGACACAATCCTGAACATGAACTATGCTGCTGTTGACCGTGGTGTAGACGGCGCTGTTAAGGTTGAAATCCCTGCTTCCTGGGCAACTGCAGAAGATACAGAAGCTGCAGCAGCAAGAAAGACAACAGAATTCGTTAAGAATATCGTTGAACCCATGAACGCACAGGAAGGCGACAAGCTGCCCGTATCCGCATTCTCCGGCAGAGAAGACGGTCACTTCCCTACAGGTACAGCTGCTTACGAAAAACGTGGTGTTGCAGTTAACGTACCCGAATGGAACGCTGAAAACTGTATCCAGTGTAACCAGTGCTCTTATGTATGTCCTCACGCTGCAATCAGACCTATTCTGGTAACAGACGAAGAACTGGCTAAGGCTCCCGCAGCATTCAAGGCTGTAGAAGCAAAGGGCGGCGCGGCATTTGCAGGTCTGAAATACAGAATGCAGGTTTCCTCTCTGGACTGCCTGGGCTGCGGCAGCTGTGCAGTAGTATGTCCTGCTCCTAACAAGGCTCTGGAAATGAAGCCTCTGGAAACACAGGAAGCTGAAGTTGCTAACTGGGATTTCGCTATGGACGAAGTTGCACATAAGGCTAACCCTATGAGCAAGGAATCCGTTAAGGGCTCTCAGTTCGAACAGCCTCTGCTTGAGTTCTCCGGCGCTTGCGCAGGTTGTGGTGAAACACCTTATGCAAAACTGGTAACTCAGCTGTTCGGTGACAGAATGTACGTTGCAAACGCAACAGGCTGCTCCTCCATCTGGGGTGGTTCCGCACCTTCTATGCCTTACACAACAAACAAAGACGGTCATGGTCCTGCATGGGCAAACTCCCTGTTCGAAGACAACGCAGAATATGGTCTGGGTATGGCTTCCGCAGTTAAGCACATGAGAAATGGCCTGAAGGATAGACTGGAAAACCTGAAAGCAATCGATGCATCCGTTGCAGGTGTTGTTGATGCTTGGGTAGAAACAATGAACGACGGCGAGGCTTCCAAGGAAGCTACAAAGGCTCTGGTTGCTGCTCTGGAAGCTTACAACGGCGCAGATGCAGAAGCTAAGAACATCGTTGCTTATGTTCTGGAAAACAAGGATCAGCTGGCTAAGAAGTCTCAGTGGATCTTCGGTGGTGACGGCTGGGCTTACGATATCGGTTACGGCGGTCTGGACCACGTACTGGCATCCGGCGAAGATGTAAACGTTCTGGTATTGGATACAGAAGTTTACTCCAACACAGGCGGTCAGGCATCCAAATCTACACCCGTTGGTGCAGTTGCTCAGTTCGCTGCATCCGGTAAGAGAGTGAAGAAAAAAGACCTGGGTATGATGGCTATGTCCTATGGCTATGTATACGTTGCACAGGTTGCTATGGGCGCAGACAAGAACCAGCTGGTTAAGGCTCTGGTAGAAGCTGAAAAATACCATGGTCCTTCCCTGATCATCGCTTACGCTCCTTGTATCAACCACGGTCTGAAGGGCGGCATGTCCGGTGCTCAGAACGAAATCAAACGTGCAGTTGAAGCAGGCTACTGGCAGATGTACAGATTCAACCCTGAACTGAAGAAGGAAGGCAAGAATCCTTTCACTCTGGACTCCAAAGAACCTACAGGCAACTTCAGAGAATTCCTGCTGAGCGAAGTTCGTTACAGCTCTCTGCAGAGAACCTTCCCTGAAATCGCTGAAGAACTGTTCGAACAGACAGAAGCAACAGCAAAAGAAAGACTGGAAGGCTACAAAAAGCTGGCTCAGGGCTAATCTTTTGAGCGATTACGCATAATCAAAAGGCGAGATATAGAAATATATCTCGTCTTTTTTATGTATGATGAATTTATGTATGAGGAAAAGGAAAGCAGCTTCGGGATGAAAGGCAAAAAACAGACTGATAGGAGGGCTTTTAGCAGATATTAAATAGAACGCAGCACATAAAAAAAGGAGCCGAAAGGCTCCTTTTGGCGTATTACTGGTTTTGGTTAATCTGCGTGATATCATAGGGGGAGGTCTGGTAGACGAAATAATTCAGCCAGTTGGAGTAGAGCAGATTTGCATGCGCTCTCCATGTTACCAGAGGCTCCTGTGTATCATCATCGTTGGGATAATAATTTTTGGGGACTTCGATGGGAAGTCCTGCGTTTTTATCCCGCAGGTATTCCTTTTCCAGGGTATGGGGATCATATTCCGAATGTCCCATAATGAAAATCTGACTGCCGCCGTCATTATGGATGGCGTATACCCCTGCTTCATCAGAGGATGCAATGATTTTCAGGCGCGGTTCCTTTTCGATGTCCTCGCGGTAGACAGTGGTATGTCTGGAATGGGGGACATAGAAGATATCATCCGAGCCACGGAAGAGGATAGAGGTCTTTTTATCCAGCTTATGCGGAAATACGCCGAACATTTTATCCTGCATCATGTGCTTTTTGATGCCGTAATGATAATACAGACCTGCCTGTGCGCCCCAGCAGATATGGAAGGTGCTGTGGACATGGGTTTTGCTCCATTCCATGATTTCCACCAGCTCGTCCCAATATTCCACCTCTTCAAATTCCATCTGTTCGATGGGCGCGCCTGTGATAATCAGACCATCCCAGTTTTGCTCCTTTACCTCATCGAAGGTTTTATAGAAGGCAAGCAGATGATCCTCCGGTGTGTTTTTGGATTCGTGGCTTCTGGTATGAATCAGCTCCAGCTCAATTTGCAGGGCGGTATTGCCCAAGAGACGGGAAAGCTGTGTTTCGGTATCGATTTTTGTCGGCATGAGGTTTAACAGCAGGATCTTCAGAGCACGAATATCCTGTGTGATCGCACGCGTTTCTGTCATGATAAAAATGTTTTCATCGGTCAGCACCTTGGCTGCGGGTAATTCATTGGGTATTTTAATGGGCATTGCTATAATCTCCGTTTCTTTCGTATGCTTATCTGATAGCTTCGAGTGCCTGTGCGATATCGTCAATCAAATCCTGTGCATTTTCCAGACCACAGGACAGGCGAACCATATCCGCAGGTACGCCTGCAGCCGCCAGCTCTGCATCTGTCATCTGTCTGTGGGTGGAACTTGCGGGGTGCAGACAGCAGGTGCGTGCATCTGCAACGTGGGTTTCGATAGCGGCTGTTTTCAGATGCCCCATGAAGGCTTCCGCCGCCTTTCTGCCGCCCTTTACGCCAAAGCTGACAACGCCGCAGGAGCCGTTCGGCAGATATTTTTTCGCTGTTTCGTAATATTTATCCCCTTCCAGACCGGGATAGATGACATAGGAAATCAAATCGTGGTTTTTCAGATATTTTGCGACAGCTAAGCCGTTTTCGCAGTGACGGGGAATCCGCACATGCAGGCTTTCCAGACCCAGATTCAGCAGGAAGGCAGACTGGGGAGACTGGGTAGAGCCGAAGTCACGCATCAGCTGTGCGGTTGCCTTTGTGATAAATGCGCCGCCCTGACCGAATTTTTCCGCATAGGTAATGCCGTGGTAGCTGTCATCGGGAGTGCAGAGACCGGGGAATTTATCGGCATGTGCCAACCAATCGAAATTGCCGCTGTCTACGATACAGCCGCCGACAGCCGCGCCGTGACCGTCCATGTATTTTGTGGTGGAATGGGTAACGATATCCGCACCCCATTCGATGGGACGGCAGTTGATGGGGGTTGCAAAGGTGTTGTCAATAATCAGAGGAACGCCATGTGCGTGTGCAGCATTTGCGAAACGCTCGATATCCAGAACACTCAAGGCGGGGTTTGCGATGGTTTCGCCAAAGACTGCCTTTGTATTGGGTTTGAATGCCGCTGCAAGTTCTTCCTCTGTGCAGTCGGGCGCAACGAAGGTGAAATCGATGCCCATTTTCTTCATGGTTACAGAGAAAAGGTTAAATGTGCCGCCGTAGATGGTGGAGGATGCAACGACATGATCCCCGCAATTTGCAACATTGAATACGGCGTAGAAATTTGCCGCCTGTCCGGAGGAGGTCAGCATTGCTGCTGTGCCGCCTTCCAGCGCAGCAATTTTTGCCGCAACCAGATCGCAGGTGGGGTTTTGCAGTCTGGAATAGAAATAGCCGGATGCCTCCAAATCAAAAAGCTGCCCCATGTGCTCACTTGTGTCATATTTGAATGTGGTGCTCTGGTAAATGGGAATCTGTCTGGGCTCCCCATTGCCGGGGGTATAGCCACCCTGTACACATTTTGTTTCGATACGATATTCACTCATGCTTCGTTCCTCCTTAGTAAAAATATAAAATAAAGTTGATGTTGGTTGCAGCAAATGCGAGGACAGGCAACAGGTAATAAAAAAGCCGTCCCAAGGAAAAACCTTGAGACGGCCAGTATAAACCGCGGTACCACTCAAATTGCATATAAAATATGCCACCTCTTCGGGCTCAAACAAGCCCTATGCTTTTACGCAGCAGTCACGGGAGGAGCCTACCGATACGTTTGTATTTTCGAACCTCCAGCTCAGAAGCCATAGACTATTGAATGAAATTGTTATCGGCTCACAGCAACCGCCGACTCTCTGAAAACGCAGACACTCAGTCCTCTTCGTCATCGCTTTTTGCTATCAAGTTGTTGAGGACTATTATAACATCCAAAAGACATTTGTCAACTGTTTTTTTGAGAGAAAAAAGAATTTTTTCCGGGCTAGGGCGTTTTTCTGCGTGGAAAAATATGATATACTGAAACGATAGGAAAAGAGATTTTTAGAAAACAAAGGAGGTGCGGAAATTGGAAATGCAGGAAAGAGAACGGGAGAAGAAACCATTTACGCATCTTCATGTTCATACGGAATACAGCCTTCTGGACGGCTCTGCCAAGATAAAGGAGCTGGTGCAGCGGGTGAAGGAGCTGGGGATGGACAGCATTGCCATCACCGACCACGGTGCGATGTATGGTGCGGTGGAATTTTACAAGGCGGCACTGGAGGCCGGCATCAAGCCGATTCTCGGCTGTGAGGTTTATGTGGCGGAGGGCTCTCGCTTCACAAAGGAGGGCAAGGGCGGCGGTTATTATCATCTGGTTCTTCTGGCTGAAAATAATGAGGGCTACCATAATCTGATTAAGTTGGTTTCCTATGGCTTTACCGAAGGGTTTTATTATAAGCCGCGTGTGGATAAGGAGCTTCTGCGGAAATACAGCAAGGGCATTATTGCATCAAGCGCATGTCTGGCAGGGGAGGTACCCAGAAATATTCTGAATGTATCCTATGAGAAGGCGAAGGAGGTCGCGCTGGAATATCTTGATATTTTCGGGGAGGGCAATTACTTTTTGGAATTGCAGGATCATGGGATTCGGGAGCAGAAAATTGTGAATGAGGCGTTGGTGCGGATGAGCAGAGAGACAGAGATTCCGCTCATCTGTACAAATGACAGCCATTATATTTATAAAGAGGACGCAGAGCCGCATGATATTCTGCTTTGCATCCAGACGGGGAAAACGGTTCTGGATGAGGACAGGATGCGTTATGAGGGCGGCCAGTTTTATGTGAAAAGCCCGAAGGAAATGTATGATTTGTTTTCCTTTGCACCTGAGGCCTGCGCCAATACGGCAAGGATTGCCGAGCGGTGCAATGTGAGCTTTACGTTCCATGAATTGAAGCTGCCACGCTTTGATGTACCCGATGGGAAAACGGCAGAAGGCTATCTGCGCGAGATTTGTTATGCAGGGTTTGCAAAGAAATACCCTGCGGCGAAGGAAGAATGGAAGGAACGGCTGGAATATGAGCTTACCACGATTGAAAATATGGGGTATGTGGATTACTTCCTGATCGTTTGGGATTTTATCAAATATGCGAAGGATAACGGCATTATTGTTGGGCCGGGGCGCGGCTCTGCGGCAGGGAGCATGGTTTCCTACTGCCTTTCCATTACAACAATTGATCCGTTGAAATATGATCTGATTTTTGAGCGGTTTCTGAACCCTGAGCGTGTCAGCATGCCGGATATTGACATTGACTTCTGTTATGAACGGCGGCAGGAGGTGATTGATTATGTCATCCGCAAATATGGCGAGGCAAATGTGGCGCAGATTATTACCTTCGGGACGATGGCGGCGCGAGCGGCAATCAAGGACGTTGGGCGCGCGCTGGCAATGCCCTATGCGGATGTTGACCGCATTTCCAAGATGATTCCGGCAGAGCTGGGGATTACGATTGAAAAGGCGCTGAAAATGAACCCCGACCTCAAGCATGCTTATGAGGAGGAAGCGGATACGAAGCGGCTGATTGATACCTCTCTGCGCTTAGAGGGCTTGCCGCGCCATTCCTCTACCCATGCCGCCGGCGTGGTTATCTGCCGTGAGCCTGTTATGGAATATGTACCGCTGAGTGCGAATGACGGGCAGATCAATACCCAGTACACCATGACGATTCTGGAGGAGCTGGGACTGCTGAAAATGGACTTTTTGGGACTGCGGACACTGACGGTGATCCAGTCCGCAGTGCAGGAAATTGAGCGTATCCACGGGATTCGGTTAAACATGGAGGAGCTGCCCGAAAATGATTCTATGGTGTATGACATGATTTGCCAAGGCAAAACAGAGGGCGTGTTCCAGCTGGAAAGCGGCGGTATGAAGCAGTTTATGCGAGAGCTGCAGCCACGCTGTTTGGAGGATATGATTGCGGGGATTGCGCTTTATCGCCCCGGGCCGATGGATTTTATCCCGAAATATATCAAGGGGAAAAATGCAGGCGGCAAGGTGCAGTATACCCATCCGAAGCTGGAGCCGATTCTGGAAAACACCTACGGCTGTATCGTGTATCAGGAGCAGGTAATGCAGATTGTGCGGGATCTGGCAGGCTACAGCCTTGGCAGAAGTGACCTTGTGCGCCGTGCGATGAGTAAGAAAAAGGCATCCGTGATGGCAGAGGAACGGGAAAAATTTATCCATGGGGATGGGGACGAGGTGCCCGGCTGTGTGAAAAACGGGATTCCCATAGAAGCGGCAGAAAAGATTTTTGATGAAATGACGGACTTTGCAAAATATGCCTTTAATAAAAGCCATGCTGCCTGCTATGCGGTGGTTGGCTATCAGACTGCTTGGCTGAAGGCGCATTATCCCGTGGAATTCATGGCGGCACTGATGACAAGCGTGATGGACAATGCGGCGAAGGTCAGCGGCTATATCGAGGAATGTAAGAAAATGGGGATTCAGCTTCTGCCCCCCGATATCAACGAAGGATATCGGCAGTTTTCCGTATCCGATGGGAAGATTCGCTTTGCGTTGGCGGCAATCAAGAATATCGGCAAGGGTGCGGTGGATGCACTGGTTGCGGAGCGCGAAAAAAACGGTAAATTCACCTCTCTGACGGATTTCTGCAACCGCATGGAGGGCGGAGAATGGAGCGTGCGCGGCATTGAAGGACTGATTAAGGGCGGCGCACTGGACAGCTTCGGCGGTTTCCGCAGTCAGTACATGGCGATTTATAAAGAGATACTTGCAGGAATCGGACATGCCAGAAAGAATAATATAGAAGGACAGCTGAACCTGTTTGACATGGGCGGTGACGAAAGCTTTCAGCAGACGGATGAACTGCCTTCCATTCGGGAATTTCCGCCGAAGGAGAAGCTTGCTATGGAAAAGGAAGCCTTGGGGATTTATGTCAGCGGACATCCTCTGGCGGAATATGAGGAACAGCTGCGGCGGAAAATCAGCAATACAAGCATGGATTTTCTGCCGGATGAGGAGGGCTCGCACCATACACAGATAGAGGACAGCACGAAGGTAATCGTTGGTGGGATGATTGCAGGGGTTTCTGTGAAATATACCAGAAATAATGATAAGATGGCATTTATCACACTGGAGGATTTCCAAGGGAGCATGGAGATTGTGGTGTTCCCGAAGGTGTATGAAAAATGTGCGCCGCTTTTGCAGGAGGACGCGGTACTGCTTATTCACGGCAGGGCGAGTGTTTCCGCAGATGGCGAGGGCAAGGTGATTGCAGCGGATATCAAAAATCTGGAGCAGAACGAGGCGGCAGAGATTCCGTCCTCCGTATGGCTGAAGCTTGCGGCAGGGCAGAGCGTTCCCTTCGGACAGATTACGGCAATTCTCCGAAAATATCACGGGGATGTGCCGGTATATATTTATGATGAGAAAACGAGACAGAAAATGAAGGCAGACCGCATAAACTGGGTGACGGGTGAGGATGCCCTCTGCGAGGAGCTGCGGCAGCTGCTTGGCGAAAAAAATGTTGCGTTGAAATATTGAGGAGGAAAGCGTATGGCTGAAAAAATCGGAGCAGATACATCCTATATTTGTGTGAAGGCACTGGAAAAGGGTGTGAATATCATTGGCGTGACCCGTGGCGAGGTGACAAAGATTCATCATACGGAAAAGCTGGATCAGGGTGAGGTTCTGATTGCGCAGTTTACGGAGAATACCTCTGCCATGAAAATCAGAGGGAAAGCAGAGGTTTATACGCAGTTCGGCATGATTCGGGCAGGCGAAGTCGATATTGAGAAAAAATAATGCCACAAAGGATTTTGTGTGGAAGTTTTTGGCGGAGGATGAGGAGGAATTCAGATGGTAGAACGGAAGAATGAAAAGAAAATCAGAAAAATCGGCGTACTGACCAGCGGCGGCGATGCGCCCGGCATGAATGCGGCAATTCGTGCGGTTGTCAGAACGGCAAAATATTATGATGTGGATGTTGTAGGTATCCGCAAGGGCTATGCAGGGCTGATTGGCGGCGAAATTAAGGAAATGCACAGCAGAGATGTTTCCAATGTGCTGAACCTTGGCGGCACGATTCTGCATACGGCACGCTGCCCCGAAATGATGACGGACGAGGGGCTGGATAAGGCGGCGGCAATCTATAAGATTTTGGGACTGGATGCACTGGTTGTCATCGGTGGGGATGGCTCCTACCGCGGTCTGGCGGAATTGGTGAAAAGAGGGGTTAATGGTGTGGGGATTCCTGCGACGATTGACCTGGATATGAAGGGGACGGAATATACGATTGGCTTTGATACGGCGGTCAATACCGGTATGGATGCGCTGAATAAGCTGAGAGATACCTCCAATTCCCATGAAAGATGCTCCGTTGTAGAGGTGATGGGCAGAGATGCCGGCTACATTGCTGTATGGTGCGGCATGTGCGGCGGCGCTGAGGAGGTTATGTTTCCTGAGGAGAAGGAAAACATCAACAGCGACAGAGTGATTCAGCAGATTTTGGAGAATAGAAGTATCGGCAAACGCCATAATCTAGTAGTAGTGGCAGAGGGCGTTGGCGGTACGCAGAAGCTGGCGCAGGATATTCAGGAGATTACTGGGATTCAGACCAGAGCGACCATTCTGGGACATCTGCAAAGAGGCGGCAGCCCGACGGCGACCGACCGCATGCACGCATCTATGATGGGCTATCATGCGGTGAAGGCAATTCTGGAGGGCAGGGAAAACATTGCGGTTGCCTATAACAGAGGACGCTACGAGATTCTGGATTTGCTGGAGTCCTTACAGATGGACAAGGAATTAGACCCCGAAATTTACGATGTAATCAAAATTCTTTCGATTTGATTGAATTTCTAATTGAAATGAAAAAATACGACAGAAAAAAGGAGGTGCCGCAATATGCGAAAAACGAAAATTGTCTGCACATTGGGGCCTGCAACAAATGATGTGGAAATTATGAAGCAGCTGATTCAGAACGGTATGGATGCCGCGAGAATCAATTTTTCCCACGGGACATACGAAACCCACGCGGAAACGATTGCGAAGCTGAAACAGGCGAGAGAGGAGCTGAACGCCCCCATCCCCCTGATTCTGGATACAAAGGGGCCCGAAATCCGCGTGAAAACCTTCAAGGAGGATAAGGTGAGACTGGAGGAGGATGCAACCTTTACCCTGACCACCAGAGAGGTGGAGGGGGATGTGAATATTGTTTCGGTGACCTATGCAGACTTGCCGAAGGATGTACACAGAGGCTCCAGAATTCTGATTGATGACGGGCTGATTGAATTGAAGGTAGAGGATATTACGGAAACGGATGTTGTCTGCAAGGTTGTCAACGGCGGTGTTGTGAAATCCCGCAAGGGCGTAAACCTGCCGGGGGTGGAGGTGAACCTGCCTTCCCTGATGGAAAAGGATATTGAGGATTTGAAATTCGGCGTGGAGAACGGCTTTGATATTGTGGCGGCATCGTTTATCCGCTCGGCGGAGGATGTGCTGAAAATCCGCAGAGTGCTTGAGGAAAACGGCGGCGGACAGATGCATATTATCTCCAAGATTGAAAATCAGCAGGGCGTGGAAAATATTGATAAAATTCTGGAGGCTTCTGACGGGATTATGGTTGCCAGAGGGGATCTGGGCGTAGAAATTCCGCCGGAGGAGGTACCTTTGGTGCAGAAAATCCTGATTGCGAAGGCGAACCGTATCGGAAAGCCTGTTATCACTGCCACGCAGATGCTGGAGAGCATGGTACACAGCCCTCGCCCGACTAGAGCAGAGGCAAATGACGTTGCAAATGCGATTTTTGACGGCAGTGATGCCATTATGCTTTCGGGCGAAACGGCGGCAGGGGCATATCCTCTGGAGGCGGTTGCAACGATGGCGAGAATCGCACTGAAGGCGGAAAGTGCTGTGGATTATGCGGCAAAGCTTGCGAATACGACAGAGCCGGCGAGAGTGAATATTACAAATGCGATCAGCATGGCGGCTTGTGCAACAGCGGCAGAACTGAAAACGGCGGCAATCACAACGGTAACAAAATCCGGCTTTACGGCGAGAATGATTTCCCGTTATCGCCCTGCCTGCCCGCTCATTGCGAGCACATCGGACGAAACGGTTTGGCGGCAGATGAACCTCATCTGGGGCTGCAAGCCGATGCTTTATACAGGAGAGCTGCCCCGTGGCGGTGTATTTGATACGGCTTTGGAAATCGCAGTGAAAAGCGGCTTGCTGAAAAACGGCGATACGGTTGTTTCCGCATTGGGGATGCCCCTTGGCTTTAGCGGCGCAACGAACACCCTGCGTGTGGATATCGTGGGGGATGTGCTTTGCAAGGGCAAGGGCGTTGGCACGAAAAGGGCAACAGGCACAGCCAGAGTCATTACCGCAAGGGACGGCGTGGAGCGCACCTTCCATCAGGGGGACATTCTGGTGACAACGGCAACGGACAGCAGCTTTATGCCCTATATCCGTAAGGCGGCGGCAATCGTGGTCGGGCCTTTGGATCAGAATGTAAACAGCCATGCGGAGGTTGCAGGGATGGCACTGGATATTCCTGTAATTGTCTGCAATGCGAAGGTGGTTGACTTTATTCCTGCTCATTCGCTGATTACGGTAGATGCGGAAAAGGGATTTGTTTACAAAGGGATTCCGAAGGAAGAATAAGGAACAGCAGGAATAAATTGGAAAGCAGGTTGAATCTGAAAAATCAGATTTATCCTGCTTTTTTTGTGCGCTTTATTACATCAAAATACTGAATGAAAATATTACCAATGAAATGTACACAAATAAAAAACAAACATCCTTGTGCGAAGGAATTATTTTATGACTTTTGGATGAATATTTGTACAAAAGAACGATATTTCAAGGGTTTTTTTGTCGAAATAGTGAATTGACGAATTCTTAACAGGGTGTTAACATATACCATGTAGATTCAAGATATTGAAGTGTTTTAATATACATACACCCGCTATCATACATCACAATGTTCTTGAATCACAAAAAATCTTATGTATTCAAAGGAGGCTATTATTATGAGTACACCACTGATTAGCGCTGACAATACATGGGCGCTGATGGCTATTACCTGCGGTTGGGCTGCATTCTCTATCTATGCAGAACAGACATGGAAATGGGCATCTAAAGTATCCGGTGCGATCGTTGCTTTGATTGGCGCACTGGTTTTGACAAACCTGGGTATCATCCCTACAAACTGCGTTTGGTTCGACGATATCGTATGGGGCTATGTTGTTCCTATGGCAATCCCCATGCTGCTGTTGAGCTGCGACATTCGTAAGATTGGTAGAGAAGCAGGTAAGATTCTGGTTATCTTTATGATTGGTGCAATCGGTACATCCGTTGGTGCAATCCTGGGCTTCAAGGTGCTGGGCAACCATGTAAAGGATCTGGCAGGCGTAGCTGCTATGATGACAGGTTCCTACATCGGCGGTACTGTAAACTTTGCTGCAATGGCAAGTGCATTTGAGGTACCCGGCGACACAACATCCGCAGCGGTTGTAGCGGATAACCTGCTGATGACTCTGTACTTCTTTGTACTGATCATGATTCCTACACTGAAGTTCTTTAAGACAAAATTCACACATCCTCATATTGATGAAATCAATGCAAGAGGTGTGGATGAGGCTGCAAAAACACAGGCGGCTGCATTCTGGGCAAAGAAACCCATCTCTCTGTGTGACATTGCAATCAACTTTGCAATCAGCGTAATCGTTGTTTGGGTTTCCACAGAAATCGCAGGTCTCATTTCCGCAGCGTTCCCTTCCGGCAACGGCATAATCACAGACCTGATTGGCGGTCTGTTCGGCAACAAGTATCTGATTCTGACAACCATTACAATGATTATCGCGACAATTTTCTCCAAACCCCTGGAGGGTCTGTCCGGTTCTCAGGAATTGGGTACATACCTGATTTACCTGTTCTTCTTTGCAATCGGCGCACCTGCATCCATCAAGGCTATCTTCCTGAATGCACCTCTGCTGCTGGTATTCTGTGCAATCATGGTAATCGTAAACATGCTGTTCTGCTTCGTATTCGGCAAGCTGCTGAAATTTGACCTGGAGGACTGTATTCTGGCATCCAACGCCTGCATCGGCGGTCCCACAACAGCGGCGGCTATGGCAATCTCTCAGGGCTGGATTAAGCTGGTAGGTCCTATCATGCTGGTAGGTACTCTGGGCTACGTTGTAGGTACATACTTCGGTACTATCGTAGGTAACTTCTTGGGCGCATAAGCAAAAGCGAACAGAGAATAGAAATAGAATTGGAAGAAAGAAAAGAAGGAAGGCAAGAATTATGATTTTTGACGGACACAGTGATATTTTTACAGACGTAACGGTTCGCAGATTGAAGGGCGAAACGCAGGTTCTGAAAAATCACCATCTGCCTCGTTTAAGAAAGGGCAACATCGAAGGCGGCTGCTTTGTTCTGTGGATTGATCCTCCCTATGATGCAGATCCTGCAAAGAGACTGGGAGAGCTGATGCACTGCATTAAGGACGAAATGGCTGAGTGTGAAGAAGCGGTTGTTGTAAAGAACCTGAAGGAAATCGAAGAAGCAAGAAAAGCAGGCAAGTTTTATATTCTGCCCGGACTGGAAGGGCTTTCCGGCATCGGTACGGATCTGGATAAGATTGACGAGCTGTATGATTTCGGCTGCCGTCATGCAATGCTTTCCTGGAACGAACAGAACGATTTGTCTACAGGGACGAAGGGCGACCCCAACAGAGGGCTGACCGAGCTGGGCAAAAAGGCTGTCAGAAAGCTGCATGATAAGCACATGCTGGTAGATGTTTCCCATACAAATGAACGTACCTTCTGGGACATGGCAAAGGTGGGCGGCGGCCCCTTGATGGCATCCCATTCCAATGCAAGAGCGTTGGCAGATGTAGTCAGAAATCTGACAGACTGCCAGCTTCTGGAAATCAGAGATACAAACGGGATTGTTGGGCTGAACTCCTTCAATATGCTGGTTGACAAGGATGTGAAGGAACAGACCGTAGATGGTTTGATTCGCCATGCAGACTACATTGCAAATAAAATCGGTGTAGAGCATCTGGCATTTGGCTTTGACTTCTGTGAATTTCTGGATGACGAAGCTGCCGGCTCCTTCTGTGATCAGGAAAATACCTTTACAGTAGGTCTGGAGGACTGCACACACGTTCCTGCTATGGTAGAAAAAATGAAGAAAGCAGGCTTCAGCGACAAGGAATTGGAAATGATTTGTCGTGGTAACTGGATGAATTTGATTCAGAGAGTCATTGGCTGAGCTGCGTATAAAAAATGAATATTTGCCGGGGGCCAAGGGGGTTTCCCGGCATTTTTATAAGCAAAAACAAGGCAAAAGATGAGAAAAGAGGGATACAGTATGATTTTTGATGGACATAGTGACATTTTCAGCGATGTAAGATATAAAAGAGAAGCAGGCGAAACACAGGTATTGAAGAATCATCATCTGGACAGACTGCGTAAGGGCGGCATCGGCGGTGCATGCTTCGTTATCTGGGCAGATACCTACAATGGGCACGCACCCAAGGATGAAATGGAAGCTATCGTTAAGGGCATCAAGGGAGAAATGGCTGAAACAAAGGAATTTGTTTTGATTCATAATGTGGAGGAGCTGAAGGCGGCAGAAGCAGCAGGCAAATTTGCAATCCTGCTGGGGATCGAGGGTCTGGCAGGCATCGGCGAAGATTTGAGCAAGATTGATGAGCTGTATGACCTGGGTGCGCGTCATGCAATGCTGACATGGAATGAAGAAAATGCATTGGCAACCGGTGTAAAGGGTGACCCCAACAGGGGTGTAACCGAACTGGGCAAGCAGGCAATTAAGAAGCTGCAGGAAAAGAAGATGATTCTGGACGTTTCTCATATCAATGAAAAATCCTTCTGGGATGTCATTGATTTGGCAACAGGCCCTATTCTGGCATCTCATTCCAATGCGAAGGCGCTGGCAAGCGCAGCAAGAAACCTGACAGATGATCAGCTGAGAGCAATCAGAGATACCAATGGTCTGGTTGGGCTGAATGCCTTCGGTGATTTTATCAGCGACAACAAGGCAGAGCAGGATGTTGACCATCTGGTAAACCATGCTACCTATATCGCAGATAAGATTGGTGTAGAACATCTGGGCTTCGGCTTTGACTTCTTTGATTTCTTGGATTCCGATTCCATGAAGAGCTACAGCGATCAGGATGACTCCCGTCTGAAGGGCATGAAGGACTGCTCCGAGGTTCCTGTTCTGATTGAAAAGCTGAGAAAAGCGGGCTTCACAGAAAAGGATCTGGAAATGATTAGCGGCGGCAACTGGACAAACCTGATTCAGAGAGTTTTGGGCTAAAAAAGAGAAATGACATAAAAAAGAGAGACTGTGAAAGCAGTCTCTTTTTGTGTGCAGATATCAGAAGAATTTGGGGGTCATTGCCCAGATGGAAATGCAGTCCTCATCCCCGTTATTGATATATTTATGGGGCAGGGTGCTGTTGAAATAAATGCTGTCCCCCTCATGCAGGACATAATCCTTGCCATTGAGATAGACCGTCAAGGAGCCCTTCAGCACATAGCCACATTCCTCGCCCTCGTGGCAGAGGGGCTTTTTATCGTAGGTGTAGCCTGCTTTTAAGGTAATTACCATCATATCCAGTGCGCGGTCATCTCGATTGGTATGCAGAAGCTTATAAAAGCTGCTGTCATGGTGGGTGACGATGGTGCGGTGCGAACCCTTGCGAATAATCAGCTGCTCCTCGTGTGGTTCTTCGTAAAAGAAATAATTGATATTGGTATCTAATGCTTTGGCAAGCCGCCAAAGGCTGGTAACAGAGGGAACAACAAGGTCGCGCTCAATCTGGCTGATGAGACCTGTGCTGACATCGGAAAGCCTGGAAAGCTCGGCAATACTTAGCTTTTTATCTAAGCGCAGCTGTTTTAGTTTTCCACCGATCATAAGCTCCATTTTTATTGCCCTCCCATGATTTTTTCAAAGAATTTATACGCTTATTGTATCATTTTTGGGCAAGAGGTACAACTCTTTTTCAAAAAAAGAGGAAGAAAAAGCAAGGGGCAGAAAGTTGAATTTTCGGTTGTTTTCGTTGCAAATTAGGTGTCGGTATGGTATGATAGGAAGGATTATATTGAGGAAGAATACACAGAAGGAGAATATTATGTTAACAAGCAAACAGAGAGCCTTTTTGCGCGGAATGGCAAACGGAATGGACGCAATTTTTCAGATAGGCAAGAACGGCGTAACCCCTGAACTGAGAGATACGGTTTACAATGCACTGGAGGCAAGAGAGCTGGTAAAAATCAGTGTTCTGGATAATAATATGCTGGGTGCAAGAGAGGCGGCAGAAATGCTGGCAAGCAGAACAGGCGCAGAGGTGGTACAGGTGATTGGCAACAAATTTGTGCTGTACCGTGCGGCGAAAAAGCCTGTCATCGAGCTGCCGCAGGCAAAGAAATAAGAACCCGAAACCGACAGCGGGGAAAGAAGGAACAGAGATGAGAAATGAAATTGCAAACTTCAGGGATTGCAAAAGTATTGCCATTATGGGCGGCACCTTTGACCCGATTCACCATGGACATCTGGTGACGGCAGAGGCGGTTCGCTATCGCTTCAAGGTGGACAAGGTGGTTTTTATGCCGGCAGGGCAGCCTGCACATAAGACAAATAAAAAGGTGACACATAATGAGCATCGCTATCTGATGACGGTGCTGGCAACGATGCGAAATGAAAATTTTGAGGTTTCCCGTATTGAGATTGATCGCGCCGGCGTGACGTATACGATTGATACGATTGAAGAACTGAAAAGGATGTGCAGACCGGATGTGCGGCTGTATTTTATCACAGGCGCGGATGCCATCCACCAGATTATGACATGGAAGGAATCGGAACGACTGCTTGGCATGTGCGATTTTGTGGCGGTGACAAGACCCGGCTACGATAAATCGAAGCTATTTCAGGATATTGGCGAAATCAGGGAGAAATTTTCCAGTCGGGTGCATTATATGGAGGTGCCGGCACTGGCAATTTCCTCTTCTGATATTCGGGAGAGAGCCAAGCGCGGTGCGCCGATTAAATATCTTCTGCCGCAGGAGGTAGAGGACTATATTCATAAATTTGGGTTGTATCAGGATGATGCGGAGGATGAGGTGAAATTTATGCTGCCTGTGGAAACAATGCAGGAAAAATTGCAGTCTGCGCTTTCGGTCAAGCGTTATATTCATACGATGGGCGTGGCGGAGGAAGCAGTCAAGCTGGCGGAAATCTACGGTACGCCGCAGGACCAGCAGAAGGCGCGCGTGGCAGGGCTTCTGCATGATTGTGCAAAGGATTACCCAGAAGCTATGCGGCTGCGGTTCTGCAAGGAATATAAGGTGAAAATGGATGAAATTATGGAAAAACAGACTGATTTGATTCATCCGTTTTTAGGCGCAGAGGTCGCAAGGAGAGAATATCAGGTAACGGATGAGGATATTCTCAATGCCATCCGCTACCATACAACTGGGCGCGCAGGCATGTCTCTGCTGGAAAAAATCATTTTCATTGCGGATTATATCGAGCCGAACAGAGAAAAATTTGACGGTCTGGAGGAAGCCAGACGTTTGGCATATCTGGATTTAGACATGGCGATGAAATATATTCTGGAAAGCACCATTGCTTTCGTGAAGGAGCGCGGCAGACTGCTGCACCCCTTGTCTCTGGAGGCATTGGAATACTATAAGCATTGTGTGGAAAAGGAGGAAACGGAATGAACGCATTAGAAGCGGCAAAGGTTGCCGAAGCAGCACTGGAGGATAAGCTTGGAGAGGACATCAAGGTGCTTGACCTGAGAGGGCTTTCCAATATTGCGGACTGCTTTGTAATCGCAAGCGGCAAAAACGCGAACCAGCTGCATGCGATGGCGAATGAAGTGGAGCAGAAGCTGTTTCAGCAGGGCGTAAAGCTGCACCATAGTGAGGGCTACAGCGGCGGTACATGGATTCTGCTGGATTTTGGCAATCTTCTGGTGCATCTGTTTAACAGAGAGGAAAGAGAGTTTTACGGGCTTGACCATGTATGGGGAGACGCAAAGGCACTCTGATTCCTTGCAATAAGCATCACTTATAACGAAAATAGAATTTTTAAATAGTCTGATTTTTACAGAGAAAAGCCTCCGCTTGGGGGCTTTTTTGGTTAAAACTGCTGTTTTTGCGAAACGGATGTATCAAAAATTTTTCTCAGAAAAGCGTTCAGGTGATGGATTTGACAAGATTTTTAGAAGCGAAAAAAAATGCTTGAATATGGCGAAAATTTGCAGTACAGTAAATTTGTCAGGAGAAATAAATCTCTTTAGAATTGTGTTGTTAAAAGTTAGAAAGGACGGAAACAATAATGGAAAAGATTTATCAGGGCAAGACAAAGGACGTTTACAAACTGGAAAACGGCAATGTGCTGCTGAAGTTCAAGGATGACTGCACAGGCAAAGACGGCGTATTTGACCCCGGCGAAAACTCTGTTGGTCTGCAGATTGAAGGCATTGGTAAAGCAAACCTGGAAACATCCATCAAATTCTTCGAAATTTTGAAGGAAGCAGGTGTTAAGACACATTATGTTTCCGCTGATCTGGATAACGTAACAATGGAAGTTCTGCCTGCAACTGTATTCGGTCATGGTTTGGAAGTTATTTGCAGACTGAAAGCAACAGGTAGCTTCATCCGTCGTTACGGCGAATATATCGAAGACGGTACACCCATCGAAGGCGGCTATGTAGAAACAACCTTCAAGAATGACGCTCTGGGCGATCCTCTGGTAACAAAGGACGGTCTGGTTGTTCTGGGTATCATGACAGCTGAAATGTATGACAGCATGAAGGCACAGACACTGCAGATTACAAAAATCGTTGCAGCTGAACTGGCTAAGCTGGGTCTGGATCTGTATGATATCAAATTTGAATTCGGCTACAATAAGGATGAAGTTATCCTGATTGACGAAATCGCATCCGGTAACATGCGTGTATACAAAGACGGCAAGTATGTTGATCCCGTTACACTGACAAAGATCATCAACGGCTAATAGGGTGTCGGCAAAGCCGACTTCTAAGTCGAAAACAGGCGGTGCTTTTTAAGTACCGTCTTTTTTTGTACAAAAAAATCCTCTCTGTACATGTGAACAGAGAGGATTTATGCTTATTGCTTTTTATATTTTGTATCGATTTTGGAAATGGAAAATACGCAAAGCAGCAAAATCAGCAGCCATCCATACAGAATGGGGCGACTGCCGGGAAAGGGAATATCCAGACACGCCTTGCCGACGAACAGAACGCCGAGCAGAAGATTCATTTTGCCAATCTCCTTGAGATAAGCAGGGATATCCTTTTCTTCAATATTTTCCAGAACGCGCTTGGTATAAAAAATCGTTTGACCATAGAGGGCAAAAACGCCTCGGGCAAAGAAATAAATACCTGCGAGAAATAGCAGCGTCACAGCGTTTTCTCCTCCTTTCCGGCGGTGCAAATTCTTGCAACACAGCCTGTTTCATGGTAAACTTATCAAATATGCGGCAGAAATCAGTAAGAGCGTTTGTTTGCTCTCTTGTTCAGGCTGGTCTGACGGTCATTCGCCTGCTTCATCCACTCCTTCATCTTGTCTTCAAAATCAGAAGACGCATTGACGGAGGACTGGGGACGGAAATATTCCTGCGCAGGGTTCGCAGATGCTTCGCTCTGTCTGCGGGGCTGCTTGTTGAAGGGCTTGTTGGACTTGGGACGGCGTTCCTCCTTAGGCAGAGCCTCACGGATGGAAAGCGCGATTTTGTGGCTTTCTTCATCAATAGAAAGCACCTTTACCTTTACTATATCGCCAACCTTTACATGGTCATTGATATCCTGAACGAAGCTGTTGGCTACCTGAGAGATATGCACCAAGCCCTGCGTGTTGCCGAGAGAAACAATAGCGCCAAAGGGCTTGACACGAACAACCTTACCTTCTACGATGCTGCCGACTTCTAATTTTTCAGACATTCCTGTATACACTCCTGTTCAAATGATGAATTGTTTGACTTGTTTTACGCAGAAAATACTGCGTATAGTGGGTATTATATCATAGATAAAAAGGGAATACAAATAAAATTCGGTTACAAATTTGGAGGCTTTTATGAAGAAAAAAGATGAGATTATTCTGGAGATTGCAGATGTGAATTTTCCCAATAAGGCGTATGGGTATTACGAAGGAGAAAAGGTCATCGTGAAAAATGCTGTGCCCGGGCAGAAGGTGCAGGCACAGGTGTTCAAAAAACGGGGCAGCGGCGTGGAGGCGCGCCTGCAGGAGGTCATCGAACGCTCTCCGTTGGAAAGAGAAACAGGAATGTGTTCCCATTATGCACTTTGCGGCGGCTGCACCTATCAGACCATGCGGCATGAGGAGGAGCTCAGACTCAAGGAGCGACAGGTAAAACGGCTGTTGGAAAACGCAGGGATTTGTGTGCAAAGCTGGGAAGGCATTGTGCCTGCGCCTTCCGAGACGGGCTATCGCAATAAGTGTGAATTTTCCTTCGGAGACGAGGAAAAGGACGGCGACTTAGCACTTGGGATGCGCAAACGCATGAGCTATTATGAGGTTGTGACGCTGAAGGACTGTAATATTGTCGATGCGGATTATCTGCGAATCATCGAAGGGACGCTGCAATTCTTTCAGGAGAGAAAGGTGCCGTTTTATCATAAGGCGCGTCATGATGGCTCTCTGCGTCATTTGGTCGTACGAAAGGGCGCGGCAACAGGCGAAATTTTAATCAATCTGGTGACTTCCTCTGAGGTTCCCTTTTCCGTGGAGGAATTTAAGGATATGCTGCTCGGACTGGAATTGGACGGCTCCGTCTGCGGTATTCTGCATTCTGTGAATGATGGACTGGCGGATGTGGTCAAAAGCGACGAAATGCGCTTGCTTTATGGCAGAGATTTCTTTATGGAAAAGCTGTTTGATCTGGAATTTAAGGTTTCCGTGTATTCCTTCTTCCAGACGAATTCCGCCGGCGCGGAAAAGCTTTATTCCATTGTAAAGGAATTTGCCGGAGATGTGGCGGATAAGACGGTTTTCGACCTGTACTGTGGCACAGGTACGATTGGGCAGATTATGGCTGAAGCAGGTTCTAAAAAGGTGATAGGGATTGAATTGATTGAAGAAGCGGTTGTAGCTGCAAATGAAAATGCAAAGCGTAATCATCTCGAAAACTGTACCTTCCTCGCAGGAGATGTGCTGAAAATGGTGGATGAGCTTAAGGAAAGACCCGACCTGATTATTGTAGACCCACCCAGGGATGGGATTCACCCGAAGGCGATTGGGAAGATTATTGCATTTGGCGCACCGGAGATTGTTTATGTTTCCTGCAAACCGACTTCCCTCGCAAGGGATCTGGAGATTTTTCAGCAGGAAGGGTATCAGGTGGAACGGGTGAAGCTGATGGATATGTTTCCCAGAACGGTTCATGTGGAGACGGTTGTACTTTTGTCCAAACTCAACACCAAGCAGCATATCGAGGTGGAGTTGAATCTGGACGAGCTGGATTTGACATCGGCGGAGAGTAAAGCTACCTATGATGAGATCAAAGCCTATGTGCTGGAAAAGCACGGCCTGAAGGTGTCCAGCCTGTATATCTCCCAGGTTAAGCGGAAGTGCGGGCTAGATGTGGGGCAGAATTATAATCTGTCAAAGAAAGAAGACGCGAAAGTGCCACAGTGCCCGCCGGAAAAGGAAGCTGCAATTATGGATGCACTAAAGCATTTTCAAATGATTTGATGGCAAGCCTGTCTTACTCAAAGCAAAACGTGGTCTGGGATTCCAATATCCAGACCACGTTTTTGTCAATCAATAGCTCACGATTTCGTGATTTTTATTTGTCTTTTAGCACAATATCCGTTATACTAGTAAATAGGAAAAAATCAGGAGGTGCGGGATGGCAATCAGTTACAATCGGCTGTGGAAACAGTTGATCGATCATGGTTTGAGCAAAACCGACATGATGCACCGTGCAAAAATCAGCACCAATGTTTTAGCACGATTAAGTAAAGGTGAGCCTGTCTCCATGGACAGCATGGAAAAAATCTGCACCATGCTGGGATGCAATATCGGAGACGTGATGGAATTTATCCCTGATACAGAAAACGGAGGAATAGATGCATGATTACAGGTGTGATTAAAAATAAAGTAGATAAAATCTGGACGGACATCTGGGCGGGCGGCATTACCAATCCTCTAACCGTCATCGAACAGCTGACCTATCTTATGTTTATCCGCTCTCTGGACGAAAAAGAGCTGGAAACGGAAGAATTTGAGCATATGACTGGCGAGAAGATGGAGAAGATTTTCCCCCAGTCTGCCGTTGGACAGTCCATGCGCTGGAGTAAATTCAAGAACAACGATCCCCGCGATATTTTCAATGTAATTTCCCAGCGGGTCTTCCCTGCCATCAAAAACATGAAACATGGCCGCCTGCCGGACTTCACCGAGCAGGGGGAACTGGTGGAAATCGCCGACGATTCCAGCAGTGATGTGCAGAATGAGACGGCCTTTGCCCGGTACATGAGCGATGCGATGTTCCTGATTCCTACGCCGCAGGTGTTGCAAAAAATCATCACAGGGTTGGATGACCTGTATGAGCATGACATTGCCGATTTGGATATGCAGGGCGACTTGTACGAGTACATGCTGGGCAAACTGGCTACCGCTGGGCAGAACGGCCAGTTTCGCACTCCCAAGCACATCCGGGAAATGATGGTGGAGTTGTTGCAACCCACCCCGAACGACACCATCTGCGACCCGGCCTGCGGCACGGCAGGCTTTCTGGTCTCCGCCGCGGAGTACATTCGCAACCACTACGAGGATACCATGACTTCCGAGCAGTGGGAGCACTTTGCTGGGGATGCCTTCACCGGCTTTGACACAGACCGCACCATGCTGCGCATTTCTGCGATGAACCTGATGCTGCACTCCATCAGCCACCCGGAGATTGACTACAAGGACAGCGTTTCCAAGCAGAACCAGATCAGCGACAAGTTTACCATGTGTCTGGCAAATCCGCCTTTCAAGGGCACCGTGGACGCGGAAAGCATCAACGACAACCTGAAAGCCGTGACCAACACCAAAAAGACCGAGCTGTTGTTTCTGGCGCTGTTCCTGCGGATGCTGAGAAAGGGTGGTCAGTGCGCCTGCATCGTACCGGACGGCGTGCTGTTCGGCTCCTCCAAGGCGCACAAAGCTATTCGCAAAGAACTGGTAGATAACCATCAGCTGCGGGCGGTGATCTCTATGCCCTCCGGTGTGTTCAAACCCTATGCGGGAGTTTCCACGGCAGTGTTGGTGTTCACCAAGACAGGCGCAGGCGGCACCGAAAATGTCTGGTTCTATGATATGAAGTCCGATGGCTTTTCCTTGGACGATAAGCGCAGCGAGGTGGAGGAGAATGACATCCCCGACATCATCGAGCGGTTCCACCATCTGGACCAGGAAGCTGACCGCAAGCGCACGGAGCAGAGCTTTTTTGTGCCGAAACAGGAAATTGCGGACAATGACTATGACTTATCCATCAACAAGTACAAAAAGGTGGAGTATGTGCCGGTGGAGTACCCCTCGACCACGGAACTGATGGCAGACCTGCACGAACTGGAACTGGAGATCACCGCAGGGCTGGCAGAATTGGAGGGGATGCTGTGATGGCGAGACTGGACGAAATATTTGATTTGCAGATGGGAAAAACGCCATCTCGAAATAACGCTGATTACTGGACTGATGGTCAGTATGATTGGGTATCTATTGCTGATTTAGGTAGCTACCAAAAATATGTAGAGGATACAAAAGAAAGGATTTCTGCATTAGCTGTCCAAGAAAGTGGAATAAAAAGTGTTCCGGCCAACACCGTGATTATGAGTTTCAAGCTTTCATTAGGAAAAACAGCTATTACCCAAGAGCCTGTATATACCAATGAAGCAATAATGGCATTTATTCCGACTGGAAAATACGCAGTGTTACCCGACTATTTTTACTATTTGTTTTCTGCAAAGGATTGGACAAAAGGTACGAACCGTGCAGTTATGGGTACAACTTTAAATAAAGCAACTCTTGGTGCCGTCTCTATAACTGTTCCTCCCATTGACGAACAGCACAAAATTGCAGCAGTGCTGGACAAGGTTAGCGACCTGATTGCGAAACGTCAACAGCAGCTGGATAAGCTGGATGAGATGATCAAGGCAAGGTTTATGGAGATTTTTGGAGATTCAGAAACTAACACCAAAAATTGGCGTGTTTTGCCGATGTCTAAAATATGTTCTGTAGGTTCAAGTAAGCGTATTTATCAAAGCGAACAATCTTCTTCTGGTGTCCCTTTTTGGAGAATTTCTGATTTAACCAGCCTAATCACCACAGGAACAGTTACCCCTGAGTTATATATACCTGAAGAACGGTATAAAGAACTCAAGACGCAAGGACAAGTTCCTGCCCCTGGTGATATATTGATAACTTCAAGAGGAACACTTGGGCAATGTTATATTGTAAAAGTAAATGATAGATTTTACTTTCAAGACGGGATGATTAGCTGGCTTTCTGGATATATGGATGGTGTAACCCCGCTATATATTTCGTATCTGTTTACAATGCCAGGATTTAGAAAGCAAATAGATTCCATGCAGGCAGGTTCAACTGTTGCCTATTTATCTATAACAATGATAAAAAAACTCAAAGTGATGTTGCCTGACATAGAAAGTCAACAACAGTTCGCTTCTTTCGTCAGCAAAACGGAGAAAACAAAAACCACCATCAGCCGCAGCCTCGAAAAGCTTGAAACGTTGAAAAAGGCGCTGATGCAGGAATACTTTGGGTGAGGTAAGAAAATGGAAGAATATAAATTAACACTGGGGATGGAACCCACAGACGATTATAAAAAAGCAAAGCAGGATTTGATTCAGGCAATGAGATCAATTCAAAAATTATCCCCTCAACAGCAGCAAATGTTGGCAGAGGAGTTATTTGGAGCAGCAAATGTTATGGTTTTGAGTCAAATACTACGCCAGTATCTGAGGTGAATATAAAGTATGTTAGAGTTTATAAAAGATAACTGGGCAAACATTTTGCTTATTATCGTAGGTAGCTTTGCCCTTGCAACTTACATATTGCAGGAACGGAAGAAAAAGATTGATGCAGCTTCTCTTATCGTCCTTCAAATCGATGAATTCCAGGAGCGGTTAAGGGAAATCTCTACTTTCATTGTTGACGGACAATTAAACGAAACGGCGTTCTATGAATCACTACCCTTGATGGATACGGATTATTGGAACAAGTACAAACATTACTTTGTCCGAAAAATGGACGCGACCAGCTATACAGCACTGAATCAACTATATGAGTATGTGTCAGAGATTCAGGAACAGCAGATGCTTATGAAGGCTTTCCAAAAGAATTCCTTTCAGATAACACAAAATGTTTTGGCAAATATAGAATCGCAGTTTATTGTGGCCGATCTTAATAATGCTTGTACCGGAGTTACAGCGCAAAATATCACTTCTGCTATGGGAAATATGATTCCGCAAGGCGTTTCGGAAGCAGATCGAAATACGCTTAACGCAATGGTGCAACAAATAGCGGCACAGAATCCCAATTTTGATATGAATCGTTTTTGGAGCCTCTATAATCAGCAAAGAATTTGGACGAAGTCTATCATTAACCAAGGGGCATTAACTTCTTATACCCCTGTCCAAATTCGTATAAGTTTAGAGAAAATGCTAAAGAAATATTCGATGCTTGAAATTAGCGGAACAGAAGGATATCAAATGCTCAAAAAGACTTCTAAACAAAAGTTTTAAGCAAGTGAGAGGTCTATTATGGAAGAAGATGTTACAAAGATATATGAGGAATATTCGGAGGAACTTCTGTTTTGCAAATATTTTATAGCTGAAAAGTTAAAACATCATGCTGAGATGGGTAGATGTGGAGAAAACATTCTCAAAAAATGTCTCCAGGAACGGTTTCAAATGCTAGAATTTGTTACCGGCTTTATTGCTTGGGCCAATCATCAAAGCCCACAATGTGACATCATCGTATGTAGGAAAAATTTTTATAGACGTCAACTAGCTGGAGACATTTTCCTGGTTGAACCAAATGATTGCATAATGGTTATAGAAGTCAAGGGAAATGCTACCTTGGATGATTTAACAGAAACGATTGAAAAAAATAAATTTTTCCAATTGCATGATGAAACAAAACATATAAAATTAGCGATGTTTGCTTTTAAAACTCGTATTGGAAAACAACGATTATATAAAGAGTTCGGTTATAAATATGACAGAAGTACAAAAGGATATATCCAGGAACGGCTTCCAGAAGAAAAGACATTAGACTATTTTGTATGCTTACATAGGGAGAGCCTAACTAGCTCAGCACGGGATAAACAAGTATTCTTCTTGAAGGATGGGCAAGATCGGCAGTTCTATGTACTAGATAGCCATTTTCCAATAATGCAGAATTTTTCGAGGCTAATACAAAGCTTGCAGAATTAGGGCTAGATAAAATGATGATTTCTTGATCGATTTTAGCGCTGAGAAGATTTGAATATAGGAAATATTGGTGGGAGCAACATTGTCATGGAATATACAGAGGTTTTAGACAAGCAAATCACGAGAAAACAACATTATGTCCCCAAGGCTTACTTAAAAAACTTTTCTGTGAGAAATCAAAAATCAGAACAAGTTTATGTTGTTTTTGCTAATGATGAAAATGCAAAAATGGTTTCAATCGACAATATTTGCTGTCGTTCTTACCTATATGATCAAATTGCAATTGATCCAGATAGCAAAACTCATGTTTTTGCAGCACCAAATGAGATCGAGAACAGTTTTATCGAACTGGAAGGCGAATACGCAACAATTATCTCAAAGATAAAAAATGCTTTACGAGATTCAGATGAATTTGAGTTGGCGCGGGTGGAAATTGATAAACTAAGGCAATTTATGTCATCACTACTGTTTAGAAACCCTGTTTTTGTACATCTGTCAAATTATATTATTGATACACAATACAAAAACGATCCGCAGCATATTAAACATGTAAAGGACATTTTTCCTGATGTACCGCAAAATGTTTACCTGGCCATGCTGGCAAACGAGTTTTTGAAGATAAACATTGCTCCGGATGTTGGCTTGTTTCCTCGGGCTTTGGCTGAGACAATGAAGGAATCGCAACTGTGTATTTTTAAAGCCAAAGGTTCCGTATTTGTTACAAGCGATATGCCGGTAGTCAATATTTACGGTGAAAAAGATGGTATAGAATATGACTTGCTTGGTATGCCAATTACGCCAGAATTATTTTTGGCGTTTGTCGATACTGTTCAGCGCGTTCCCAGAATAATCATAATTGATGACAACAGTGTAAAGCGCATGAACAGCAAGCAGATAAATAAAGATCTGTTAATTTCTAACCGTATAGACTTATTATCGTATATTGATTTTTCAATAGATGCCGAAAAAGAAGATGATGAACAGGTTTACCAACTACTTCATACAGATAAGGAAACCGCGTTGAAACAATATGAGGACATGATGAGTTCAAAAGAAATAAAATACTGGAGATGATGTGATGACTAACTTCTCCTTTCTCAAAGCCAAAACTGAATATGCCCTCTTCGCCTCCGCCTGCATGGAAGCTGAGAAAATTTATGTTTCTGCTCCTGCCATGTGTGCAGTAGGCTGCCGTAAGGCATTGGAGCTGGCAGTAAAATGGGTATATGCAGCGGACAAGTCCATGAAAATGCCCTACAAAGACAATCTGCAATCCCTCATTCACGAGCCAACTTTCCGCTTCGCTGTGGACTCCGACACTTGGGGCAAGATGCCTTTTATCATCAAGTTGGGCAATCTGGCAGTACATACCGAGCGCAGCGTTCAGCCAAGTGATGCGCTTGCTTCTCTGCGCGGTCTGTTTGAGTTTGTGCAGTGGATCGACTATTGCTATGGCGCGGACTATCAGGAGCGCACCTTCGACAAGAATCTTGTCCCCACCGGAAAGGTGGCGGTGGACACCCGGAAAATCAAGGAACAGGAAAGTCTGCTGGACCAGAAAGATGCCGAGATCGAGGCGCTGCGCAAGCAAATCGAGCAGATGTCCACCCGATACACCGCCGAAAAGGAGCAGCATCAGAAGGAACGCACCTTCCAGCCGGAGGACCTCTCGGAATTCAAGACCCGCAAAATCTACATCGACGTGGACCTCAAACTGATGGGCTGGAAGTTCACCGGCCCAGATGCTGATGTACAGGAGGAGTATCGTGTGGAGGATATGGCCGGGATGCCAGGTCAGCCTGGCTTCTGCGACTATGTGCTGTTTGGAAAGGACGGCCTGCCCCTGGCGGTGGTGGAAGCCAAGCGCACCAGAAAGGCCCCAAACATTGGACGCAAACAAGCGGTTTTGTATGCGGATTGTCTGGAACGGAAATTTGGCCGCCGCCCCATGATGTTCACCACCAATGGCTTTGAAACCTACTTCTGGGATGACCAGACCGCCCCGCAACGGAAGGTCAGTGGCATTTTCAGCAAGGATGACCTGCAAAAGCTGATGAACCGGCGCACCGAGCGGATGGATTTGATGGGCGTTTCCATTGATGACAAAATCACTGACCGGTATTACCAGAAGGAAGCCATCCGAGCGGTGTGCGAACAGATTACGCAGGGGTTCCGCAAGCATCTGCTGGTGATGGCCACCGGCACCGGCAAAACCAGAACCGCGTCCAGCCTGACCGATGTGCTCAGCCGAGGCAAATGGGTGACCAACATTCTGTTTCTGGCCGACCGCACCGCACTGGTGAAACAGGCAAAGGACGATTTTAAAAATTATCTGCCAGATATGTCTCTGTGCAATCTCTGCTCCAATAAGGATGACCGTAATGCCCGCATCGTGTTCTCCACCTACCCGACCATTCTCAACGCCATTGATGATACCAAGTCCAAGGACGGGCGGCAGCTGTTTACTCCGGCGCACTTCGACCTGATTATCATTGACGAAAGCCACCGGAGCATCTTCAAAAAGTACCGGGCCATTTTCGAATATTTTGATGCCTTCATGGTGGGTCTGACCGCCACGCCGAAGACCGATGTGGATCGGAACACCTACGACTTTTTCGAGATGGAACACGGCGTGCCCACCTATGCCTATGATTATGAAACGGCGGTGCAACAGGACCATGTGCTGGTTCCCTATTACAACTACGAGGTCAAGACCCGTTTTCTGGAGGAAGGCATCTCCTATGATGATTTGTCCGAAGAGGACAAAGAGCGATATGAGGATGATTTCATCGAAGACGGTCAGTTGCCAGACTTTATCCCCTCTGCTGCCCTCAATAAATTTGTGTTCAACGAAACCACCATGGACATCGTACTGCAAGACCTGATGGACCGGGGTATCAAGGTGGCGGGCGGCGACCGTCTGGGGAAAACCATCCTGTTTGCCCAGAACAAACGCCACGCGGAGTTTATTCTGGAGCGGTTCAATAAGCTGTACCCCCAGTACCGGGGCAGCTTCGCCCAGCGGGTCATTTGCGACGACGCCTATGCCCAGACCATCATTGATGATTTCAAGCAGCCAGAAAAAGAACCGCACATTGCCGTATCGGTGGACATGATGGACACCGGCATCGACGTGCCGGAATGCGTCAATCTGGTGTTTTTCAAAAAGGTTCGGTCAAAGGCAAAGTTCTGGCAGATGATTGGCCGCGGCACCCGGCTATGCAAAGGGCTGGCCTGCGTGGACCAGATTGACGGAACCTATACCGACAAGCGGCGCTTTCTGATTTTTGACTACTGCGGCAACTTCGAATACTTCCGGCAGCACAAAGAAGGCTACGAAACCAGAGAAACCAAAACGCTGTCGGAAAACATCTTCGGCAAACAAATCAAAATCGCCATGGCGCTGCAGGAAAGCACCTTTGCCGGTGAGGATTATCAGGCATGGCGCAAGGAGATTGTCAACACCTGTCACAAGCAGGTGATGGCGCTCAACTCAGACCTGATTGCCGTAAAATTGCGGATGCAGTATGTGGAGAAATATAAAAAGCCGGAAGCCCTCGTGTCCATAAGCGAAGGTGACAAGGGCGAGTTGCTCACACAGATTGCACCTCTGGTACGCTCAGACGAGGCTGACGAGTTTGCAAAGCGGTTTGATAATTTCATGTATGGCCTAATTCTGGCACACATCGAGCAGATGCCCGCTTTCCGGTATGCAAAAAAGCAACTGTGCGACACCGCTTCCCTACTGGAGCGTAAGGCCAGCATTCCGCAGATCAAGGCAAAGTTGCCCATGCTTCAGGAGATTCACACCGATGCATTTTGGGACGCGAACGATATTTTGCTGTTTGAGCAGGTTCGGAAGGAGCTGCGGGAGCTGATTCGATTTTTAGATGAAGGTGGCGGAGCACAGAGGCAGATTGTCACCAAGCTGACTGACCCGATTATTGACAGTCAGGAGGGCGTCCAGCTGGAAGCTGCCTATGACTTTGAAGACTACCGTGCCAAGGTCAATCGCTATGTGAACGAGCATGGAAATACGCTGGCCATATATAAGCTGACCCATAATATTCCGCTGGCTATGGGCGATTATCAGGAACTGGAGCGGGTGCTAACTAGCGAATTGGGCAGCAAAGAAGATTATGCCCGAGAGTTTGGCGACACACCCTTTGGCTTGCTCATTCGCAAGATTGCTAAGCTAGATCATGAAGCGGCTATGCAGGCGTTTTCCGCTTTTATCAATGACCAATCTCTGAATCAAAAGCAGATTGCTTTTGTAAACAAAATCATCAATCATATTGAGTTGAACGGATATATGGAAAATGTCGCAGAGCTGACTAAGCCACCGTTTGACAAGCCAATCAGTTTTATCAAATTGTTTGATGCAAAAACCAGAACCGCTTTGATGGAGACTATCAATCAGGTTCGAGAAAACGCGGTTCAAATTACAGCGTCATAAACAATGAACCAGGCACGGAAATTCACCCTTATTCTGGGTGGATTTTCGTGCCTGGTCTTTTCTGTTCGGGTATGGGGGCACCATTGTGCAGGAGCAGGATGGATAGCCACTGCACGGACAGGCGAGGTGTCCAGAGGGGCAAAGCCCCTTTGGCTCTGGGTCATCCAATAGGGGCGAGTAGCATCCCTGTTGGCAAAGGGAGTCTAGAGGGGAACAGCGTTCCCCTTGGCGGGAGGTTTCCAAAGGAGGGCAGTGCCTTCCTTGGCACACGACTTTCCCTCGGAAAGTCTAGTGTGTTATACCTTTGCTTCCGTCTGACGCGGGAAAGGGGTTGACGGTGTACTCTGCGGTGCGGCAGAGGGTGGCGGCAAACGCTTTTTCGCGTCAGTAGGACAGGCGGATTTTGTGATGTGAGCTACAGCACAAACGCAGGATTTTTGAGAAACAAAATCCGCCTGTCCGGAAAAGGAAGCAGAGGTATATAAAAGCCTTCGTCCCACCACAGCGCTGCCTTTGTTTCAGCGTTTCTTCCGCTTTCCCTTGCCGTGGGTCATGGTCGTTTTCCCACGCTGGCTGATGGGAGTTTTCAGGTGTTTGGACAGCTTTAGTACCTCGATCAAGTTGACAAATTGTTCCATTGTGATGGCATCGTAATCAATCCCCAATGTGGAAAGCAATGCTTTCGCTTTCTTTTCCTCGGAGCTTCCCTCAAAGTTCATTGCATCCTGTAACTGATCCTGCATAGTTGCTGCAAGGGAGATTTCATCCGCCGTCATGGTGTCGGGGCGGTGTTCACTCCGAATGTCACGAAGGATACCTTTCAGATCATCCGCAATCAGGCTTCCGAAATATTCATCTTCCCGAATCTGCGCCACTTCTAATGTCCGCAGATGCAGGTCATTTTTTTCGTCGCCATTTTTCATCAATGCCATCTGCCGGACAGCTTCCAGCACGGCATTCATATTGTTGACCCGCATATCCGCGATCCGGTCAACGTAAATCTCAGCGTCCAGCATGAACCGCTGGAAATCCTTGTGGCAGATCAGCTCCGACAGCAGCCGGTGGTTGAACTTGCCCGTTTTCAATACATCAATCGAAGCATCACCCAAATGCAGCTCATGCAGAGCTGTGTTTGGGTGATTTTTTGTTTCCGTCCGCCCCATCAGATAGTCGCAGGAAACACCGTAATAGTCAGCCAGCACCAAAATGCTATACGGGCTGATGTCCTTGCCGTTATCCGATTCATATTTGCCGAGTGCGGATTTTGAGATGCCCACCTCGGCGGCAAGCTGCTCCAACGTCAGCTTTTGTGCTGTTCGTAAATCCTTCAAACGTTCCCCGATTGTCAGCTTAACCTGCATACACCAGCCTCCTTTGCAGCTTTTTCTGTATTGTATCATGCTTTTTCGCTTTTGTCTAAGAGCGTGGAAAAATCCTACTTTCATCCCACTTTTCCTACCTCTTGGATATACGGGAAAGAGCCTGTTTTCTTACTAAAATTTAGACGTAAACCACGCAGCACCTTGAAAATTTCATGACCGTCCGATGAGGATATGCTTTCCAGAGAAGTATCGCATTCAGCGTACCAAGGAAGAGACAACGCCAGGGTAAGGACTCGGGCAGGAACGGCATCGGGTAGAACGGCGAAGTTCAATTATTTTATAGGAGGAAACAGGTATGGATTTATTTACACAAGTCAAGATGGCAGTTTCCGTAAAAGAGGCTGCCGAATACTATGGATTGGAAGTAAAACGTGGCAACATGGTCTGCTGTCCATTCCACAATGACCGCACACCCAGCATGAAGCTGAACGAGGATTACCTCTACTGCTTCGGCTGCGGGGCAACTGGTGACGTGATCGACCTTGTGGCAAAGCTGTTCAACCTGAGCAGCTATGACGCGGCGAAGAAGCTGGTGTATGACTTCGGGATTGACCCGGACAAGCCCCAGCCGCGGCAGTGCTGCGGAAGCCGCAATACCCACTGGCAAAGGCGTCCCAGAGAGCGGAAATGCATTGTCAGCGGATATTGTGCGGTTATCTGCATCTTTTGGAGCATTGGAAGGTGCAGCACGCACCCAAAACGCCGGAGGATACTTTTGATGACCGCTTTGTGGAAGCCTGCCAGATGCTCGATTATATCGAGGATCTGACAGATATTTTAACCTTTGCGGAGTTGGAGGTTCGCGTGAAAACCGTGGATATGCTTCAAAAGGACGGCATGATCGACCGGCTGGAAGAACGCCTGAAACGGACGGAAAAGGAGGTGGATGCCCGTGACGAAACGGAAATCGGCTAATTTAGACGCGCCTATCTGGTTTGACGGCACAAATATCAATGAGGCACTGTTCTGTGATGAATTTCTGAACAGCCGGAAAATCATCTTTGCCAACGGTGCTTTCTTCACGCCGGACGGCAGGGTGACCGACGATCTGCCGCTCCGGGGCGAAATCTATGAGAAACTGAAATGCTGCGCTGTGAACAATATCCCTCGAAAGATCACCAACATTCTGGAAGTGATGAAGCTAGCAGCTCATGTAGAGGACTTTACACCGGAAGCAGATAGAGTCCATCTGGCAAACGGCACTTTGAAGCTGGACGGCAGTTTCACCGAGGGCAGACCGACCATTGTACGGAGCAGACTGCCGGTGGCATACCGCCCTGACGCACCGGCTCCCGTTCGGTGGCTTTCCTTTCTGGATGGACTTCTTTACACGGAGGACATTCCAACCTTACAGGAGTTTATTGGCTATTGCCTGATTCCCAGCAATAAGGGGCAACGCATGATGGTGATTAAGGGAAACGGTGGTGAAGGAAAATCGCAGATCGGAGCTGTGCTGGGTGCGCTTCTCGGCAGCAACATGAAGGACGGCAGCATCGGTAAAATTTCTGAAAACCGGTTTGCCCGCGCGGATCTGGAACACATTCTGTTGTGTGTGGATGACGATATGCGAATGGAAGCACTGCGGCAGACCAACTATGTCAAGTCCATCGTGACCGCCCAAGGAAAAATGGATTTGGAGCGCAAGGGTAAGCAGAGCTATCAGGGCTGGATGTTTGCCCGGCTGCTGGCGTTCTCCAATGGCGATCTGCAAGCGCTATATGACCGAAGCGACGGATTTTACCGCCGCCAGCTTGTACTGACCACCAGGGAAAAGCCTGTGGGACGGATAGATGATCCCGACCTTGCGGAGAAAATGAAAGCTGAAGCCGAGGGCATCTTCCTGTGGGCGTTTGAGGGCTTGCAGCGGCTGGTTGCCAACAACTTCAAATTCACAGAGAGCCAGCGTACGCGGGATAATCGGGAGGCAGTCAAGCGGGATAGCAACAACGTCTTTGATTTTCTGGAATCCGAGGGCTATATCCGGCTGAAGGCGGACTGCACCATCAGCTCTAAAGACTTGTACGAAATTTACCGGATGTGGTGTGAGGAAAATAATCTGACACCGTTAAAGCGCCGCAGCTTCAGCGAGAGTGTGATTGCGAACCAAAGCAAGTACCATCTTGAATACTGCAACAAGATCACCAATGCTGCCGGACGGCGTGTATGGGGCTTCTTCGGTATTGAAGCGATTGCCAGACCTAATATAAATGGGTTTTCTGATGTTTCAGAGCATACGTACGTACCGGAGGACTGGCGATGATTTTTCTGCGACTGCGCCGTGTACGTATGTACGTTTTACTTTCCTGAAACGCCGCTATATGAAAAACTCTGACCGGCAAAGCCTATATTTTCGGGCACGAAATCAAGCCAAGTGAAATCCGTAAATTATTTGCCTGATGGCAGAAATGGTTTCACGGAATCGCGCTTCTCGGAACAGCAAAGCGAGTACGTGGAAGCGTGGAGAATCACACGTTTTAGAGTAAAGTCACACAGAACAGAAAAGTCGATAGGTGCCACCTGTGGACAGGACATCATAACGGCGATTCTGAGCGGATTTGACGACAATAGAATTTTTCACGATACAGCGAAGCGGATGCGCCGAATGGCGTGCTGGCTTCGCTTTTTCATCATCTGAATTTTGGAGGAAATTTGAATATGAGTGTACGCAATGAGATCAAGGCGCAGATCGTTCGCGCCGGTTTTACCATGCAGGAAGTTGTTGACCTGTTACATGATGAATATGGCTGGTCGGACAGCGTTCCCAATTTGTCCGCCAAGTTGCAGCGGGAGAGCATCCGCTATAAAGAGGTCGTCGAGCTTGCCGACGCGCTGGACTGCGACATCGTGTGGGTGAAGCGAGGGGAGCGCCGATGAAAGCACAGTACGCCATTCTCCGCTTTGCCAAGTACAAGGGGCCGGAGATCGGGCACATCGAGTCCCACAACGAGCGCACCAAGGAGAAATACGCCAGCAATCCCGACGTGGACACGTCCCGCAGTCACTTCAATTTTCATCTGGTGACGCCGCAGCGCAAGTACCGCGCAGAAGCGGAAAAGCAGATCGCCGAGGCGGGCTGCCGCACAAGGTCAGACAGTGTGCGCGTGGTGGAGGCGCTGGTGACAGCCAGCCCGGAGTTCTTCAAGGGAAAGAAGAAAAGCGAAGTCAAAGCCTATTTTCAGGAGGCACTGGAGTTCATCCGGGAACACCAAGACCCGAAAAACATTATATCTGCCGTGGTGCATATGGACGAGAAAACGCCCCATATGCACCTTTGCTTTGTCCCGCTGACGGAGGACAAACGGCTCAGCGCCAAGGAAATCGTCGGCAACAAGAAAAAGCTGACGCAGTGGCAGGACAGGTTTTGGGAGCATATGGTGAAGAAATACCCCGATCTGGAGCGCGGCGAGAGTGCCAGTGAAACCGGACGCGACCATATCCCACCGCGGGTATTCAAGGAAATGACTCGCCTGACCAAGCAGAAGACCAAGCTGGAAGAATTGCTTTCATGCGTCAATGCGTTCAATGCCAAAGGAAAAGCAGCAGAAATCGGCGCTTTTTTGGACAAGTATATTCCTGCTGTGGAGCAGATGCACACGACACTGAAAAAGTACAATACGGCGTTCACGGTCATAACTGCCGAAAATAAAAAGCTGAAAAAGAAAACGGAGCAGTTGGAGCAGTCGCTGGACAAAGCTACACAGGAAAGCACCTTGAAAAAGCTGGCTGACGCCAAGCTGCATCGGGATTATGAGGATGCCGTCGCCGTGCTGGATCGTATTCCGAAGGAAGTGCTGGCGGCATATACGCACAGAACGGAGAAAGAGAGGGAGACTGCCTATGGTAGATGAATGGAGCGGTTTCGCCGCTTTGCTGGCAAATTTGATTGAAAAGTATGCCGTGGTTCTGAATCTTGACGCGCTGCCCAATCTCGTTATAGAGGAAGCCGTGTCTGAAAAAGATGATGCTGATAAGAATATTCACGAAAACGATATTGAACCTGTGAAAGCGGCATGATATAATCGTCATGAAATAAGTGTCCAAACCGCCATTGCAGGAGCAAAAGCTCCTGCAATGGCAGAAAACGAGGTGAAGTGACAATGGAACGCTGGGAGAATGAGCAGAACAATTCTGAAATGATGATTTATACCACAGAGGATGGCTTGACAAAGATCGAAACGACCTTCGATGGAGATACCGTTTGGCTGTCCATTGACCAGATGGCAGAGTTGTTTCAGAGAGACAAGTCTACCATTTCCAGACATATCAAGAACATTTTCGCTGAGGGCGAATTGAAGCGAGAAGCAGTTGTTGCAAATTTTGCAACAACTGCCGCTGACGGTAAGACTTATCAGGTGGATTACTATAATCTCGATGTCATCATTTCTGTCGGCTACCGTGTGAAATCTCAGCGCGGCGTGCAGTTTCGTATTTGGGCAACGGGGATTTTGAAGGAGTATATGCGAAAGGGCTTTGCTTTGGATGATGAGCGCCTGAAAAATCTGGGCGGCGGCGGATACTTCAAGGAGCTGCTGGAGCGTATCCGCGATATCCGTGCTTCTGAAAAGGTGTTTTACCGTCAGGTGCTTGAAATCTACGCGACCAGTATTGACTATGATCCCAAGGCGGAAATCTCCGTTCAGTTTTTCAAGAAAGTCCAAAATAAAATTCATTATGCCATTCATGGGCAAACCGCGGCGGAGGTCATTTACACACGCGCCGATGCGGAGAAAGAATTTATGGGCTTGACCACCTTTGCGGGTAATCAGCCCACGCTGAGAGAGGCGGTTGTCGCAAAAAACTACCTGAATGAGAAAGAACTTCGTGCTATGGGGCAGCTTGTGTCCGGCTATCTGGATTTTGCGGAACGTCAGGCAGAGCGAGAGCAGGCAATGACCATGCAGGACTGGTCAGAGCATCTTGATCGGATTTTGACTATGAGTGGAGAGCAACTGCTGATTGGCAATGGGAGTGTCAGCCATAAGCAGGCTATCGACAAGGCGACCGGCGAGTACAGAAAATACAAAGCCCGTACCCTCAGCGAAGTTGAGCGCGATTATCTGGATTCCATCAAGCTGTTGGAGCAGAAAACAGATAAAAAGTAAGCCGGGGTGGAGAAGACGTGATGAAAAAAGAAAAGATAAAAGTCTATATCTATACGCGGGTATCCACCGCCATGCAGATTGACGGATACTCTCTGGATGCCCAGAAGTCCCGAATGAAAGCCTTTGCCGACTTCAACGATTATGAAATTGTGGGCGAATATGAGGACGCCGGAAAATCCGGCAAGTCCATAGAGGGCAGAATCCAGTTCAATCAGATGATGGAGGACATCAAGTCTGGCAAGGACGGCGTGTCCTATGTGCTGGTGTTCAAGCTCTCCCGCTTCGGCAGAAATGCGGCAGATGTCTTGTCTACCCTACAGGTCATGCAGGATTTTGGCGTTAACCTGATTTGCGTGGAGGACGGGATCGATTCCTCCAAGGATGCGGGAAAGCTGATGATTTCCGTTCTTTCGGCTGTGGCTGAAATTGAGCGTGAAAATATCCGTGTGCAGACGATGGAGGGCAGAATCCAGAAAGCCCGTGAAGGGAAATGGAACGGCGGCTTTGCGCCATATGGCTACAGGCTGGAAAAGGGACAGCTTTTCATCAATGAGGAAGAAGCAGCGGCGATCCGCGTGATTTTTGACCAGTATGTGCATACGGATAGCGGTGCAAACGGTCTTGCAAAATACCTTGCGACCCACGGGATTCACAAAATCCAAAGGCAAAACGGGAAAAATCCCCTGTTTGATTCTGCGTTGATCCGCAGGATTCTGAAAAATCCGGTTTACTGCGGGAAAATCGCTTATGGCAGACGACGGACGGAAAAGGTGCATGGTACCCGAAATGATTACCGGCTGGTGGAGCAGGATGACTATTTGCTGGTTGACGGACTGCACGAGGGAATCGTCTCCGAGGAACTATGGCATGAGGCACAGGTCAAGCTGCTGGCTCAAGCGGAAAAATACGAACACGTCAACAGGGGCAAGGATACAAAAATACATCTGCTGTCTGGTATTGTGAAATGCCCGGTCTGCGGCGTAGGAATGTATGGAAACAAAAGCATCAAACATAAGGCGGACGGCTCAAAATACAAGGATTTTTATTACTATGGCTGTAAGCACCGTGCGATGACGCGCGGTCATAAATGCGACTTCAAGAAACAGATCAATGAAGAATTGCTGGACAGCGCCGTTGCGGAGGTTATCGTCAAGCTGGTAAGTAATCCGAAATTTGCCGCCATGATGCAGGAAAAGATCAGCATGAAGGTGGATACCTCTGCCATTGAGCAGGAGATCGCAGCCCATGAAAAGCAGCTTCGCCAGAGCTATTCCGTAAAGGCACGGCTGATGGAGGAGATCGATTCCCTCGACCCGGACGATAGGCACTACATCAAACGCAAAGCAGACCTTGATGACCGGCTCTACAAGATGTATGATAAGATCGAGGATACAGAAAACCAGCTCGTTGCTGCCAGAGCCAAGAAGATGGCGATTGAGGCGGAAAAGCTGACAGGCGACAACATCTACAAGGTGCTGATTTACTTTGATAAGCTCTATTCCGTCATGGACGATCAGGAAAAGCGGCAGCTCATGGAATCGCTGCTTTCCGAAATCCAGATCTATGAGGAACGGCAGCCCAACGGACAGTGGCTCAAGTCCATCAAGTTCAAGCTCCCAATCATTGCGGAAGATATGAGCTTGAGTTTGGACAATGATACGCATATTGAGACTATCTGTTTGCTGTCAAAGGTGAACCCTAATAAATAATATGTAGCAAACAAAGAACTTTCTTTGCTTGACGCTTTACCTTTTTGCGCGTATCATGAGGAAAACGAAAGAAGAAGGAGATTCAGATGAAACGGTTAGAACGGGTATATTGCAGGGCATTTCAAGGTGTATTTCGTGCGGCATTGCCGTTCATGCCCTACAGAGAACCGAAAATTTTACATAGCATTGTCCAAATTCCCGATGTATTGCAGGAACGGAACATTTCTAAGGTGCTTCTGGTGACGGATGAAAGTATTCGTGGACTTGGCTTGACAAAGCACTTAGAGGAGGAGCTGCGGCGGCGAAGCATCTTCTGCGCGGTTTATGACAAAGTGGTAGCAAACCCGACGATTCAGAATATTGAGCAGGCGCGTGCGGTATATCTGAAAAGCGGTGCGCAGGCAATGATTGCCTTTGGCGGCGGCTCTGTGATGGACTGCGCGAAGGTAACGGGAGCAAGAATTGTGAAGCCGAGGAAGCCTGTTTATAAAATGAAGGGTTTATTGCGGATATGCAAGCCTTTGCCGCTATTGATTGCGGTGCCGACAACGGCAGGAACAGGCAGTGAAACCACATTGGCGGCGGTCATTACGGACAGCGGCACGAAGCACAAATATCCCATCAATGATTTTTCCCTGATTCCGCAATATGCCGTTTTGGATTATCATGTGACGTTGGGACTGCCGAAGGGCATTACCGCAACGACGGGCATGGATGCGCTGACGCATGCCGTAGAAGCGTATATCGGCGGCAGCACGACGAAGCAGACGCGCTTTATGGCAGAGCATGCGGTGCGCCTGATTTATGAAAATCTGCGAAAGGCTTATGAGGATGGGCAGAATAAAAAGGCGAGAGCGTATATGTTGGAGGCGGCATACTGCGCAGGGATTGCGTTTTCGCGATCCTATGTGGGCTATGTCCATGCAATCGCACATTCCCTTGGCGGACAATACGGCGTGGCACATGGGCTTGCAAACGCTGTTATTTTGCCGTATTTCTTAGAGGAATACGGAGATGCCTGTGTGCCGCAGCTGGCGAAGCTGGCGCGCTGTGTCGGGATGGTGCCGAAGCATACGAGTGACCGCAGGGCGGCGGCCTCCTTTATCCTCTGGGTAAAGGAAATGAACCGCTACATGCAGATTCCCGAAACAATCAAGGAAATCCGCAGGGAGGATATTCCTGCGTTATCGAAGCATGCCGCGGCGGAGGGCAATCCGCTTTATCCTGTGCCGGTGCTGATGGATGCGAAGGAGCTGGCAGGGATGTATGAAAAAATCATGGAGAAGGGAGCGAGATAAGATGCAGAAAAAGCTGGAAAAGCAACGGGCGTTTTTTCGCAGCGGAAGAACCATTCCGCTTGCCTTCCGAAAAAAGGCATTGAAACGCTTAGGAAGAGCCATTCGCCAACACGAAAAGGAAATCTACGCAGCACTGCGCGAGGATTTGAATAAATCCAAAACAGAGACGTTTATGTGTGAGGTGGGGATGACTCTGGCAGAATTATCCTATATGCTGAAGCACCTGGAGGGCTGGGCGAAAAAGAAATATGTCCGCAGTCCATTGGCGCAGTTTTCTGCTACAAGCTTTACGGTGAAGGAGCCGTATGGCGTGGCACTTATCATGTCCCCCTGGAATTACCCCTTCATGCTGACGATGGAGCCGCTGATTGGGGCGATTGCGGCAGGCAACTGTGCGGTGGTCAAGCCTTCTGCTTATGCGCCTGCAACCTCTGCGGTGATACGGAGGATTTTACGGGCGTGCTTCCCGGAGGAATTTATATTTGTGGTGGAGGGTGGCAGAGCAGAAAATCAGGCACTCCTAGACCAGAGGTTTGATTATATCTTCTTTACCGGCGGCGTGACGGTTGGCAAAGAGGTGATGGCGAAGGCAGCGAAGCACCTGACCCCTGTGACGTTGGAGCTGGGCGGCAAAAGCCCCTGTGTGGTTGACCGTACCGCAAAGCTGGAGCTGGCGGCAAAGCGGATTGCGTTCGGCAAGCTGTTAAACTGCGGACAGACCTGCGTGGCACCGGATTATATTCTGGTGGAAAGAAGCGTCAAGGATGAATTTCTTGTTTATCTGAAAAAATGGATTGTGCGGATGTACGGTGCGGATGCAACGGAAAATGACGCGTATGTGAAGATGATTAACCAAAAGCATTTTGACCGCGTGACGGGCTTAATTGACCCTGAAAAGGTGGTGTTCGGCGGTGGCTGGAATGAAAGAACGATGCAGATTCAGCCAACCATTCTGGATGATGTGACGGCTGAGGATGCCGTGATGCAGGAAGAAATCTTTGGGCCGATTTTCCCGATTCTGCCTGTGGACAGCATGGCGGAGGCGGAGGAATTTATCTGTAAAAGAGAAAAGCCGCTGGCGTTGTATCTTTTTACGCAAAATAAGGCCCTTGCGGAGCGATTCCTCAGATATGTGCCCTTTGGCGGCGGCTGCATCAACGATACGATTATCCATCTGGCAACAAGCAGAATGGGCTTTGGTGGTGTTGGCGGCAGCGGCATGGGCAGCTATCACGGAAAGAAAAGCTTTGAAACCTTTAGCCATGAAAAGAGTATTGTAAATAAGCATACATGGATGGATCTGCCTGTCAGATATGCGCCGTATCATAGGATACAGAGGCTGCTACTGCGGCTGTTCCTGCGATAAATAAAAAAAGAACCGAAGGGTGCGCCCAGATAAGAAACCTTGCATTCTGAAATGCTGAAAGCTACGGCTACTGCGTCAGTTCCCCTTGACAGCCTAAGTCAAAGGATGCCTGCGGGAAACTTCCTTGTATCCGCAGGCTTTCAGCTATTTCATTTTCTTCATGTTTTCTTACTGGGACACACCTAAAGAATTTCTATTTTATTTTAAGGAAGAGATTCTTTCGGTTTTTGTTTACAGCTTTCTGAGCCGTAGCATGGCAAGGATGAATCCGAGGCTGTAGCAAAGGATGGAAAGCAGGGCAAAGGGCGTGAGAAATTTATGGATGGTTTTGGAAAGCAGGAAGGCAATCAGCATCCAGAAGCCGCTGACAGCAGAGGACAGACAAAGAATCCGCAGGGTGCTGAGGGCGGTTTTTGTTGCGTAGGCATCCTGACAGAATTCCGCCAGAAGCTTGGATTTGCCTGCTAAAAGCTTCTGCCCTTCCTTCTGAAAAAAATAGGCGAGTGCAAGCATCAGAATAATATAAATCAGCATGGAGTTGCTCCTTTCGGTTCGGTTTTTATCAGTGTAGCATTTTATTCAAAGAAAAGCAAATTTCTGTTTGCAGGAGGGGAAAGATGTGTTATGATTTGCCCGGACGGCAACAGATGAAAACAGAGGGAGTGCGAAAAAGCTTGGAGGATTTTAGGAGGGAAAGAATATGACCTATCAGGAGGTTCTGGAAAACGCAAGAAAAAGAATGGCACCCAGATGCAGGGTTTGCCCCGAATGTAACGGCATTGCCTGCAAGGGCGTAATGCCGGGACCTGCCGGGAAGGGGGCTTCTCGCACCTTTCAGCGGAACGTGGCATGGCTTGGGGATCATGTAAAGCTGGAAATGGATGTCACAGGCGGCAATCAGGAACGAAATATGGAAATTTCACTCTTTGGGAAAACCTTTGCTGCGCCGATTTTCGTTGCGCCCATCGGCTTGATTCCGTATACCTATACAGAAGATATGACTGACAGGCTGTATTGCGATGCGGTGATGCTCGGCGCAAAGGCGGCAGGGATTTTGGCGTTTGGCGGCGGCGGCCCTAAGGCGGAAAATTTTTATGAGCCGCTGGAGGCAATTCGGGAGAATGGCGGCTGTGGGATTCCTACCTTGAAGCCTTGGGCGGTCGATGTGGTGAAGAAACGGCTGAAAGAGGTCGAGGCGGTGCATCCGCTTGCCTTTGCTATGGATATTGACAGCGCAGGTCTGCCCCATGCAGGTCTGGCAAATCCGCCTATGCTGCTGAAAACGGAGGAGGAGCTGCGAGAGATTGCTGCGGCAACCAATTTGCCGTTTATCGTAAAGGGCATTATGACGGCGGAAGCGGCGCAGAAGGCGGTCAGAGCAGGTGCGTATGCGATTGTGGTTTCCAACCATGGCGGCAGAGTGATGGATCATGGGCTTTCGACAGCAGAGGTGCTGCCTGAAATTCGTGCGGTAGTCGGCACGGATACAAAAATATTTGTAGACGGTGGTGTGCGTACGGGGGATGATGTGTTTAAAATGCTTGCCCTTGGTGCGGATGCGGTGCTGATTGGCAGACCCTATGTAATTGCGGCTTACGGCGGTGGTGCGGAAGGCGTGCAGCTGTATACGGAAAAGCTGAAAGCGGAGCTGAAGGATGCCATGACGATGACAAGCTGCAAAAGCTTGCAGGAAATCACGAGAGATAAAATCAGGCTTGTATAAATGCAAGGCTCCTTATTGGGACACATCTAAAAACCCTTTTCCTGACGAAGGAAGGGTTTTTTTGTGTTCTTGGGGAAAAAAGAAAGATGAGTTTTCTAAGAATTAGTTGCTTTTTCTGGGAAAAAATGGTACTTTTATAATGCAAAGCATAACTGCGTTGGTGCGGATATGCGTGTGAGTGTGAAAGAAACAGGAGAGGAAAAAGCAATATGGATAACGGTTTGGAAAAAAGATACGGCTTGCTGACGGCGATTGCCATGGTAGTTGGGATTGTTATCGGCAGTGGTGTATTTTTTAAAGCGGAAAAGGTGCTGACGGCAACTGGCGGCAACCTTTCCTTAGGAATTTTGGCGTGGCTTTTGGGCGGTTTGGTGATGATTCTGTGCGCGTATAATTTTGCGCTGATGGCAACAAAGCATGAAAAGGTCAGCGGCGTTGTGGATTATGCAGAGGTTCTGGTAGGGGGAAGATATGCCTATTTTTTTGCATGGTTTGCGGCGGTGATTTATTTCCCTGCCATGACATCCGTTGTGGCGTGGGTAGCGGCAAGATATTTCGGCGTTCTGATGGGCTGGGAAATCGTCGGGCCGCAGGTTATGACGTTATCAGGGCTGTTTCTGGTGGGCAGCTATGTCATCAATGCGCTTGCGCCGAAGCTGGCAGGCAGACTGCAGGTGACCACAACGGCGGCAAAGCTGATTCCTTTATTTCTGATGGCGATTTTCGGGTCGATTTTCGGATTGAAAAACGGGATTCTGGTAGAGAATTTTACAACAACGGCAGTGCATACCTTTACGAGTAAAAATCCTCTTTTTACGGCAGTGGTAGGCACCTGCTTTGCGTATGAGGGCTGGATTTGTGCAACCTCCATCAACGCGGAATTGAAGGATGCGAAGAAAAACCTGCCCTTGGCGCTGATTTTCGGATCTGCCTTTGTGGTTCTGGTTTATATTCTGTATTATATCGGGCTGGCTGGCGCAGTCAAAAATGAGGTCATGATGGCAGGCGGCGAAACGGGTGCGCGGATTGCGTTTGAAACCGTGTTCATGCAGCTTGGCGGTACACTGCTGTTCATTTTTGTTGTCATTTCCTGTCTGGGCACGTTGAACGGGCTGATGATGGCGTGTACCAGAGCGTTTTATGCCATGGGTGTCAGGGATGAAGGGCCTCGTCCGCAGGTGTTCAAGGTAGTGGATACAGTGACGAAAATGCCGACAAACTCTGCACTGATTGGTTTGATGATGGCGATGCTCTGGCTGACGTATTTTTATGGTGCAAATCTGGCACCAAAGCCCTGGTTCGGTCCCTTCTGCTTCGATAGCTCTGAATTGCCCATTGTAACGATTTATGCGATGTATATTCCCATTTTCGTGATGCAGATGAAAAAAGAACAGGAGCTTGGCTTCTTTTATCGCGTAGTGGTGCCTGCTTTGGGGGTAATTGCGAGTGCCTTTATGGTTCTGGCGGCGATTGTATCTCTCAGAAAGGCAGTGCTTTACTATCTGATTTTGTTTGCGGTGCTTATGGGAATCGGGCTTTTGCTGAAAAATTACGGACACGAGGAAGAATAAAGCGGATCAGAAAAAGAGAGAAGGTCGTATGTAAAAAGATACATACGACTTTTTTAATTATAATATTGACATATGTCAGAATAAGTGTATACTGGAGAAAGCGGTATATGTCAAAAATAAGGAGGCGTTTCTATGGCAAGACCAAGAAAGTGCAGACGCGTCTGTGGGATGCCCCGAACAAACAGCTTTGCGCCTATGGGCAGCCAGCTTTGCGAGGAACGCATCATCATGGCGGTGGATGAATACGAGACGATCCGTCTGATTGATTTGGCAGGCTATACGCAGGAGGAATGTGCCGCGCAGATGGGCATTGCCAGAACCACGGTGCAGGGCATTTATAACGATGCACGGCGGAAGCTGGCGGATGCGTTGGTAAATGGGAAGATGCTTTTTATCGAAGGCGGAGATATTGACATTTGCGAACGGGAAAATGCTGGCTGCGGACGAAAATGCGGACAGCTTTGCCGGAAGGAAATGAAGGATGAAAAGAATAAGAGAAATTTAGGAGATGAATTTGATGAGTGAAAATTGTTCTCACAACTGCGGCAGCTGTTCTTCTGACTGCAGCAGCAGAAAACCGGCGGATTTTTTGGTACCCCCCAATGAACACAGCAAAATCAAAAAGGTGATTGCTGTTGTCAGCGGGAAAGGCGGCGTTGGGAAATCCATGGTAACCTCTACTATGGCGGTTCTGACAAACAGAAGGGGCAAAAAAACAGCTATTCTGGATGCGGATATCACAGGTCCTTCCATCCCTAAGGCATTTGGTGTGACAGAAAAGGCGTATGGCACACAGATGGGGATTCTGCCCTGCGAATCCAAAAAGGGCATTGAGATGATGTCTGTTAATCTGCTTTTGGATAATGACACAGACCCCGTAGTCTGGAGAGGGCCGGTTATTGCGGAAACCGTAAAGCAGTTTTGGAAGGATGTTGTTTGGGGGGATGTGGACTATATGTTCATCGATATGCCACCCGGCACAGGAGATGTTCCGCTGACTGTTTTCCAGTCTATCGCGATTGATGGCATTATTATTGTAACTTCTCCGCAGGAGCTGGTTGGCATGATTGTAGATAAGGCTGTAAAAATGGCGGAAATGATGAATGTGCCCATTCTGGGTATCGTGGAAAATATGTCCTACTTTAAATGTCCCGATTGCGGCGGTATCCATCATATTTTTGGGGAAAGCCAGATTGAAGCGATTGCGGCAAAGCACAATATTCCCGTTGTCTGCAAGCTGCCCATTGACCCTGCGATTGCAGCAAAATGCGACAGAGGTGCGGCAGAGGAATACGAAGGCGAATGGCTGGATCCTATGGTAGATTTTCTGGAAAAAATGAGATAATAAAAACAGGGGAGAGAATAAAATGAAAACAAAAATTGCAGTGACCTACGAAAATGGCGAAGTATTCCAGCACTTTGGGCATACAAAGGAATTTAAATTCTACACCGTAGAGGATAAAAAGATTGTGGACAGCGAGATTGTTCCCACAATGGGCAGTGGACACAGCATGCTGGCGGATTTTCTGCTGCTGAATGGTGTAACTGTGCTCATCTGCGGCGGTATCGGCGGCGGTGCAAAGGCTGCACTGGCGCAGAAGGGCATCGAACTGCGCGGCGGTGTGAGCGGCAATGCGGATGAGAAGGCGCAGGCGTATGTGGACGGTACATTGGAATACAATGCAGCGGTAGAATGTACCCATCACCATGACCACGATCATGAAAACTGTAGCGAGCATGACCATCACTGCGGCGGTCACTGCCACTGAATAGTTTAAGCTGAAAACAGAATTTTGCAGGCGGAGAGACACTATTTTAGTGTCTCTTTTTTTGTACAAAATGACAAAATACAATTATTGCGTTATGTAAACTAATTAAAAATGGAGAAAATACTGCAAAAATTTAAAAAAATGATGATTTTTTATGCAGATTTACCGATGGGTATCGCAAAAAGGTGTAAAGATGTTGTTAAGATATAGTTAAAAAGTACATTTGTCACTGAGCAATAGCACAGTGCGTTTTCCATGATTTTTTTGTGATAATTTGTCGAAGGTTCTGTGTAAAATCAATAAAATGAAGCTTTTTTCTAATTTTTGCGATATAAAAAAATGCTTGAATTTACAGGGAAAATCGCGTACACTGAAAAAGCAGAAATCGAAAGACAGGTTTCATAGATTCAATTGCAACGTAGTATCCGTTTTCGTGGGGACGGAAAATTTTTTTAGCCATGATATAAAGAATACGTTAAGATAGAATAAAGAAACTGTTAAGATTTCAATAGCAATTTTATTGCACTTATAATCAATTACATTTTTTGGGAGGGAATTGTAAATGGAAACTTTTAACAACGTAGTGCTGTCCATCAAGGATTTCTTGTGGGGACCTATTATGCTGTGTCTGCTGATTGGTACACATGTGCTGTTAACAATCAGAACAAAAGGGATTCAGAGGAAAACCTTCACAGGCGTAAAACTGTCTGTAACACCGGATAAGGAAGCATCCGGTGATATCGGCGGCTTCGCTGCTCTGGCAACAGCTCTTGCAGCTACTATCGGTACCGGTAATATCGTAGGTGTTGCAACTGCAATCGGCATTGGTGGCCCCGGTGCTGTATTCTGGATGTGGTTCACAGGTCTGCTGGGTATGGCAACCAAATATGGTGAAGCAACACTGGCAGTTAAATACCGTGTAAAAGCAAAAGACGGCTCTTTCATCGGTGGTCCCATGTACGCTCTGGAAAGAGGTCTGGGTCATAAATGGCTGGGTGTCCTGTTCGCAATCTTTACAGGTATCGCTTGCTTCGGTATCGGTAACATGACACAGGCAAACTCCATCGCAGAATCCATGAATGGTACATTCGGCGTACCTAAGATTGCAACAGGTATCGTTCTGATGATTATCACAGGTCTGGTTATTCTGGGCGGCGTTAAGTCCATCTCCAAGGTATGTGAAAAGCTGATTCCTCTGATGGCAGGTCTGTACATCGTAGGTTGTATCGTAATCTGCGTAATCAATGGTGCTCATATTCCCGCAGCTTTCGCAGCAATCGTACAAGGCGCATTCAACCCTGCAGCAGCAGGCGGCGGCTTTGTTGGTGCAACAGTAGTAGCTTGTATCCGTGCCGGCGTATCCCGTGGTCTGTTCACAAACGAATCCGGTCTGGGCTCTGCTCCTATCGTTGACGCATGTGCGGCAACAAGAAACCCTGCAAGACAGGCGCTGATTTCCATGTCCGGTGTATTCTGGGATACAATTGTAGTTTGCTTGCTGACAGGTCTGGTTCTGGTATCCTCTATCATTAAAGACCCCGTAGGTATGGAAGGTCTGGTAGGTGCGAACATGACAGCAGGTGCGTTCAACGCTATCCCCATTGTTGGCCCCGCAGTTCTGACATTCGGTCTGCTGACATTCGCTTGGTCCACAATTCTGGGCTGGTCCTACTATGGTGAAAGATGTTGGGTATACCTGTGCGGCGTTAAGTCCATCATGCCTTTCCGTGTTGTTTGGACATTTGTTGTACTGGTAGGCTGTGTAGCTGCACTGGATGTAGTTTGGAACATTGCTGACGTACTGAACGCTTGTATGGCATTCCCCAACTGCGTAGCTTTGATTGGTCTGAGCGGTGTTATCGCTTCCGAAACAAAGAAATATGTATGGGATAAGAATGCAGAAATGGGCGGTCTGATGAAATGGATGGATGACGTTGCTCCTCAGCTGGACAAATAATCTTCCTTTCAGAAAAGAATCCGATTTCATATTGAGCATGACCCACGTATAAAATTCACACCCTCTGTGCGAAAGCGCAGGGGGTGTTCTTTTGCTTGTGGACAGATGCATGCGATAAAAAATAGTTTATTAGCATGAATATTATAATGCATAAACTGGAAGAAAATAACATTTCTGATAGAAATATGGAAGAGGATTTGTTGTTTATTTTGCACAAATTGGTAATTGGAAAAAAATTACAAATTTAGAAAAAAAGAAAAAATGTCAAAAGTCGATGGAAGATGCAGTTTTTTTGTGCAATTTAACAGGTGGAATCAATATCCGAAGGGACTGTTTGCGTCAAACTGCATTGTTTTATGGAAAGGACATTTGTCTGCTGCGTGTTTTTGGGTGTTGTAAAATTGTTATATAAAATCGTGCGATTTTGTGGTTTTGATATGCAAAATGCACACAAAGACAAAATGTGCCCCACGCTTCACTGGAAAAAAGTGCTTGTTTTTTGCGTGAGATGCGGTAAAATAATATCAGGTTTTGAAGTTTGAATACAGTTTTTTCAGAGCCGTTTGAGCAAGGATTTTTCTGTTTTTTGTATTCGTGGGGATAGGAAAAAACTTTGAAAAAGCTTTTATGAAGAAACTGAATAAAAATTCAGGCCGCGTGATTATTCTAATATTATAATTCATTATTTAGGGAGGGAATTATATGGAAGCTTTTAACAATGTGGTGCTGTCCATCAAGGATTTCTTGTGGGGACCTATTATGCTGTGTCTGCTGATTGGTACACATGTGCTGTTAACAATCAGAACAAAAGTCATTCAGAGAAAGACCTTTACAGGTATCAAACTTTCCGTAACACCCGATGCAGAGGCATCCGGTGATATCGGCGGCTTCGCAGCTCTGGCAACAGCTCTTGCAGCTACTATCGGTACCGGTAATATCGTAGGTGTTGCAACTGCAATCGGTATTGGTGGCCCCGGTGCTGTATTCTGGATGTGGTTCACAGGTCTGTTGGGTATGGCAACAAAATTCGGTGAAGCAACTCTGGCAGTTAAATACCGTGTAAAAGCAGCCGATGGCTCTTTCATCGGTGGTCCCATGTACGCTCTGGAAAGAGGTCTGGGTCATAAATGGCTGGGTGTCTTGTTCGCAATCTTTACAGGTATCGCTTGCTTCGGTATCGGTAACATGACACAGGCAAACTCCATCGCAGAATCCATGAACGGTACATTCGGCATTCCTAAAATCGCAACAGGTATCGTTCTGATGGTTATCACAGGTCTGGTTATTCTGGGCGGCGTTAAGTCTATCTCCAAGGTATGTGAGAAGCTGATTCCCATAATGGCTGGTCTGTACATTGTAGGTTGTATCGTAATCTGTATCGTAAATGGTGCA
>NZ_WQPP01000011.1:0-10817 GCF_018785345.1 Clostridium sp. MCC345 | reverse complement strand
GCAGCTTTCGCAGCAATCGTACAAGGCGCATTCAACCCTGCAGCAGCAGGCGGCGGCTTTGTTGGTGCAACAGTAGTAGCATGTATCCGTGCCGGCGTATCTCGTGGTCTGTTCACAAATGAATCTGGTCTGGGTTCTGCTCCTATCGTTGACGCATGTGCAGCTACAAGAAACCCTTCCAGACAGGCTCTGATTTCCATGTCCGGTGTATTCTGGGATACAATCGTAGTTTGCTTGCTGACAGGTCTGGTTCTGGTATCCTCCATCATTAAAGACCCCGTAGGTATGGAAGGTCTGGTAGGTGCGCAGATGACAGCAGGTGCCTTCAATGCGATTCCCGTAATCGGTCCCGCAGTTCTGACATTCGGTCTGCTGACATTCGCATGGTCCACAATTCTGGGTTGGTCCTACTATGGTGAAAGATGTTGGGTATATCTGGTAGGTGTTAAGTCCATCATGCCTTTCCGTGTTGTTTGGACATTTGTTGTACTGGTAGGCTGTGTAGCTGCACTGGATGTAGTTTGGAACATTGCTGACGTACTGAACGCTTGTATGGCATTCCCCAACTGCGTAGCTTTGATTGGTCTGAGCGGTGTTATCGCTTCCGAAACAAAGAAATATGTATGGGATAAGAATGCAGAAAATGGTGGTCTGATGAAGTGGATGGATGACGTTGCTCCTCAGATTGACAAATAATTGATTCCTTACATTTACCCACGATAAAAAGAAAGGGGCGGTAGAAATACCGCTCCTCTCTTTTTTGCGTAAAAATATAAAATAGGTAGTATTTTGTTTTTGCTCGAAATGAAGCAAATAAAAAACGTATATCAAAGTGATATACGTTTTTTTCCGTGAGTGACATGATTCGAACACGCGACCTTCTGATCCGTAGTCAGACGCTCTATCCAGCTGAGCTACACTCACATATTCATTTGGCACATGAACTATCATACAATATGGGAAAGAGTTTGTCAAGCATTTTTTGAAAAAGATTGGAAAGGATTTATAAAAAAACACAGAGCCCTTAAGGTGTGTCCCAATAAGAAAACATGAAGAAAATGAAATAGTTGAAAGACTGCGGATGCAAGGAAGTTCCCCACAGGCATCCTTTGACTTAGGCTGTCAAGGGGAACTAACGCAGTAGCCGTAGCTTTCAGCATTTCAGAATTCAGGGTTTCTTATCTGGGCGTTTTATTCGCCCTTGGCAGAAGAAAGAAAATTCGCTGCTTTCTTTAAATAGGTACGGGAAATCTTCCCAGGCAGCCCTGTAATGCCCTTGGCGGCCTTTGCGCCAATCACAAACGGAATAACAGGGGCGGCGATGGGCTTGGGACGTTCCTCCTGCTCCAGAATATTTTGGTACAGCTGCTCCACGCTGTCTGCAAAGTTCTGCACGGAAAGAACATCCATCGCCTGTATAGAGGCTGTGGAAAGCTTTTCGGAAAGGGATTTGTCAGTCAGCACGCGATAAAGCAGCTCCGGCAGGTTTTCATTTTTCTCAAAGAGCATGCCTGTTTCACCGTCAGTGATGATATTTTCGATACATTCATCCTTTTTTGCCACAACGGGGATGCCGCCTGCCATTGCCTCAGCAAAGGTAAGCCCCTGTGTTTCGGAAACAGATGCACTGCAGAAAACATTGCCGAGCTGATAATATTTCCCGATTTCATCCCAAGGCTTGCCGCCTGTAAACATCACATGAGCACCAACACCGAGGGATTCTGCAAAGTTGCGCAGATTTTCAATTTCATTGCCTTCGCCGACAATTACCATCTGCACTTCCGGCAGCTTTTCAATCAGCTTTGGCAAGGCGGAAATGACAACATCAATGCTTTTTTCCTTCGCAATACGCCCTATGGAAATGATAACGGGAGTATCTGCTTTTAAGCCAAGGGATTCCCGCAGGGCAAGAATTTCCGCCGCATCGAAGTTTTCCTTGCGAAAATGCGCGGTATTGATGCCGGTGGGGATGATGGAAATCGGCTTTGTTACACCGTAGCCGGAAAGCAGCTGCTCCGTTTTATGCGTAGGCGCGATGACTGCCATTGCCGTATTGCAGAAGGCGCTGCTGAATTCGCGTGCCATGTTTTTGGAAATGATATGTCCGCCGCCGATATAATGCACATAATCCTCATACATGGTGTGATAGGTATGCACCATGGGGATACCCTCCGTTGTGGAAACCAGCTTTCCCAGAAAGCCCAAGGGGAATTCTGTCTGTGTATGCACGATGTCCAGATTCAGTTTTTTGATTTTTTTCAGAATATGCGGTGGGAAAATATAGCCTGCACGATAATCCCGTACGAAATAAACGGGGATACTGGGCAGACGAAAGATATCCTCATCCTCGGGCTGCCCTTCACAGCGAGGGTCGGAAGGGGTGAAAATATACACCGTATGTCCCTTTTCGCGTAGTGCATGGGTGAGCGTGCGGATGGATGTTGCCACACCGTTCAGCTGTGGAAAATATGTGTCGGAAAAAATGCCAATATTCATTAGAAACCTCCGTGTTTTCTATGTCTGGAAAACATTTCTCTGGATTTTTACTTCAAATTTTCGGTTTCGGGCATTTAGCCTGAAACATGTATTATTTTAATACAGAATAGAAATTTGCGCAATGAAAAACGCGTTAGGGTTTTTATAAGGTTTTATTAAGATAGGACAGAATCTGTGTTTTTTTGGCATTTGGCAGAAAGATGTGGTATACTTAATGTTTAGAAAGAAGCGAAAAAGGAGGCGATACTGTGGGCAAAAAACTGAATACGGCACAGCAGAAGGCAGTCTGCCACGAAACAGGGCCGATGCTGGTTCTGGCAGGGCCGGGCAGCGGAAAAACAACAGTATTGCTTTGTCGCATTTCCAGATTATTGGAAAGAGGATTGGCGAAGCCGCAGGAAATCCTTGCGCTGACCTTTTCCAAAGCGGCGGCGGAAGAAATGAAAAGCCGATTTGAGAATTTAAACGGAGCTTCCGGCGTTTCCTTCGGAACATTTCACAGCATCTTTTTTCGGATTCTGCGGAGCAGATACGGCTGGAATGTGGAGCAGATTTTTCAGGAGGAGGAAAGAAGAAGCATCCTCAGAAATAGTATTGAAGCAGAAAAATGGGATATTCCCGATTTAGAAGAATATATTTCGCAATTCTTTTCACAGCTTTCTCTGATGAACAGTGAATTGGAGCAGCCGAACCGCTTCACGCCCACGGGAATGCCTGTGGAGGAATTTCGCAAGCTGTATCGTGCGTATGAAGGGTATAAGGAACGGCATGAAAAATTGGATTTTGACGATATGCTGACGCAGTGCTATCAGCTTTTGCGTGAGGATGCGGCAGTACGGGAGTATTGGCAGAGAAAATATAAATTTATTCTGGTGGATGAGTTTCAGGATGTCAATCAGGCGCAGTTTGCCTGCTTGCAGATTCTGGCAGAGAAGCATCAGAATCTTTTTGTGGTGGGGGATGATGACCAGAGTATTTATGCCTTCCGCGGCGCAAGACCTGATTTTCTTCTGCATTTTCCGACGCTTTATCCTGCGGCAAAAAAAGTAACATTAAATACAAACTATCGCTCTACGGAGCGAATTGTCAATTTGGCGGAGCGTGTCATCGGCAATAATGAGGTGCGCTTTGTGAAAAATATGAAGGGCATCGGGGAAGCCGGTGATAAGGTGACGTTTTTTCTGGCGGAGGATGCGGCGAAGGAAGCAGCGCATATTGCGGAGAAAATCGGCAGACTTCTGGATGAAGGCGTGCCGTTGACGGAAATTGCTGTCATTTACCGTACAAATCTACAGGGTGGTGCATTCGCCAGAGAATTATATAAAAGAGGGATTCCATACGACTTGCGCGATAACAGCGGCAATGTGTATGAGCATTGGGTGGCGAAGGATTTGCTTGCCTATCTTCTGCTTGCAGAGAATGAGGAATCGGACAGCGCACTGCGGCGGATTCTGAATAAACCCAAACGCTATATCGGGAAGGATTTGCTCGCGGAGGCGGAAACGATGCCGTATACGTTATTGCGCAGCTTTTTTGTCTGTCCGTCCTTGAAGGGGTGGCAGGAGGAGAATCTGGAAAATCTGCGAATTGATTTAAACCAGATTCGGAAGCGCACCCCCTATGATGCGTTAAAATATATTCGTAAAGTCATCGGATATGATGAATATTTAGAGGAATTTGCTGCATATAGAAGAACAAGTGCTCAGGTTTTGCAGGAGATAGCGGACGAGATTATGGAAACGGCAAAGGACTGTGCGGATGTGCGCAGCTTTCGGGAGCAGCTGGAACGGCTGAGTCTGCAAATGAAGGAGCAGAGCCGCAAAAAGGGGAAGAAACGAAACGGCGTTGCACTCATGACGATGCATGGTGCAAAGGGCTTGGAATTTCGTGCGGTCTTCCTGCCTTCTCTGGTGGAGGGGATTGTGCCGCATGAAAAGGGCATGGATACGGTTGCGGAGGAGAGGCGGCTGTTTTATGTTGCCATGACAAGGGCATCCGAAAAGCTCTGTCTTTCTGCAATTCTGCAAAGATATGAAAAGGAACGGAAGCCCTCTCGTTTTCTGGCGGAAATGGGACTGGATGCAGAGATGGCGTTCCGCAAAAATAAGGAGAAAGAAGGAAATAAACGATGAAACCGAAGGATAAATATCGGATGAAAAAGAAAATTGCCGCAGGAATTGCACTGCTTTTGGCGGTAGTAATGGTGCTGAGTTTGGCTGCGCCGTTTCTGGGCTATGGCATCTATTGAGCGGCGAAACCGAGAAGGGAATGTATGATTCGCAGAAACGGCATAAAATCGTAACAAAAATGTAAGGATTTTTTCAAGGAATTGCTCTTGTAATTTACAGTAGACTTCGTTATGATAAGGGGGACTATTGATAAAAATAGTCAGGGTATGACAAAGCTTGTATCAAACAGGCAATTTTGCATGAAATATATTTTAGGGGGCGAGGAGAGTTGGAGGAAAGCAATAGACCACGACAGCAGCGACATCAGCAGCAATCGCACCAACATCATCACCATCAGAAGGGCAAAAAAACAGACAATAACAATAAAAATAAAAAGCCTTTGGTGATAATCGGTGTTTTGGTTCTGCTTGTGGCAGTGGCTGCGTTCGGGTATCATGAGGTACATAAAAGAAAGGTTTTGAATCTGCTGGCACAGGAAGGCATTTATCAGGGCATTACGATCAATGGTGAGGATGTATCCGGATTGAGTCAGGAGGAGGCTGTCGCACAGCTGCAGGAAAGGTATAAATCCGAGGTTGTCGGGCAAATTCTGACATTGCAGTATGGCGAAGAAGACGCACTGCAGAAATGGGACATTCCCTTTGAGGACATCGGCGCAGGGTACCATGTGGAGGATGCGGTAAAGGAGGCATACGAAACAGGGCGTACCGGCACGGAAGCGGAGCGCTTTCAGGTCGGCGCGAAATTGCTGAAGGATGGCGTGAATATTGAGTTGACCTACGGCTATGATGCGGAAATGCTGAGCGCAAAGCTGGACGAGGTTGCGGAGGAATTTAATCAGGATGCCGTTGACAGTACTGTTGTAAGGCAGAATGGCAGATTTGTGGTTTCTCCTGAGCAGACAGGGCTTGAAATGGAAAAGGATAAAACCGCAAAGCATGTGGCAAAGGTGATGGAAACACGCAAGAGCGGCACAGCGGAAATTGCGGCAAAGGTAACAAAGCCCAAGATTACGGCAGAGGATAACTCCCATGTAACGGATCTGATTGGGTCTTATTACACAACCTATACAAACAGCGACAGAAACAGAAACAACAACCTTGCGGTAGGCTGCAATTACATCAATGGTACTGTGATTGCACCCGGAGAGGTATTTTCCGCAAATGCGCATCTGGGCAGCCAGACGGCGGCAGGCGGCTATAAGGAAGCCGGCGTTTATGTAAACGGCAAGGTGGAAAAGGGCATGGCAGGCGGCGTTTGTCAGGTAACATCTACCTTATATAATGCAGTCATTCTGGCTGAGCTTGAGGTGGTAGAGCGTTCCCCTCATTCCATGACGGTTGGCTATGTGCCGCTGGGCAGAGATGCGGCTGTGGCAGGCACCTATAAGGATTTGAAATTCAAGAATAACACCGAATATCCTATTATGATTGAGGCTTACGCAAGCGGCGGCAAGCTTGTCATGAATATTTACGGGCATGAGGTGCATGATGCAGGCAGAAGATTGGAGTTTGAAACGGTTTACGAGGGTACAATTAACAAGCCTGCGGAAATTGTGAAGAAGGATCCCGATCTGCCTGAAGGCGAAAGAGTTGTAACCTCTCGCGGCAGAACGGGCTGCAAGGTGAGCGTACGCAAAAAGGTGTATGAGAATGGGAAAATGGTCAGCAATGAATGGTTCAGCAGCTCTTCCTATCGTGCGGCGGCGGACGAGGTAACTGTCGGCACGAAGAAGAAGGAGGAAGCGACAGAACCAACCACGCCCACAACAACAGAAAACACAGGGTCGAGCGATCAGTAAGTGAATAAGGCAATAAAAGCCTCTGTCATTGGACAGAGGCTTTTTGCGAAGGAAAGGATGAAAACGATGTTTGCAATCGGAAAACTTCCTCCGGAGATTCTGGAGAAAATTGTGATGGAGCCTATGCAGGCAAGCAGGGTGAAGCGTGAGGATGTCATTCTGCGCCCGAAAACGGGAGAAGACTGCTCTGCTGTTGATTTGGGCGGAGAATATTGCATTCTGTCCACAGACCCCATTACGGGAGCTGCGAAGGATGTCGGCTATCTGGCGGTGCAGATTAACTGCAACGATATTTATTCCTCCGGTGCGGAGCCGATGGGCGTTCTTCTGACGGTGCTTTTGCCGCCGGAAAGTGAGGAAGCTTTGCTGGAGGAAATGATGTCCGGCGCGATTCGTGCGGCGGAGGAACACAATATCGAGATTCTGGGCGGTCATACCGAGGTGACGGATGCAGTTGTAAAGCCTGTCATTTCCGCAGCAGTGATTGGGAAAACGAGAAACAGAAAAATTCTTTCCACCGGCGGTGCAAAGGCAGGGCAGGATGTCATCATGACGAAATGGGCAGGTACGGAAGGCACTGCCATTCTTGCAAAGGAATGGGAGGAAGGCTTGCGGCAGTATCTGACAGAGGAAGAACTGCAAAATGCGCAGGCAATGAAGGCGCATCTTTCTGTCGGGAAGGAATCTGAAATTGCCTTTGCTTATGGCGCAACCGCCATGCACGATGCTACGGAGGGGGGCGTTCTGGGTGCCGTCTGGGAGGTTGCGGAATGTTCCGGCTTAGGTGTGGATGTTTTTGTGGAGAAAATTCCTGTCAAAGAGGAAACAAAGAAAATCTGCAAGGCAATGGGCATTGATTATCTGGGATTGATTTCCAGTGGTACGATGATTATTGCGGCAGAAAACGGAGAGAAATTAGCAGAGAGATTACAGGAGGAAGGCATTGCGGCGGCGGTGATCGGAAAATTGACGGAGAGCGGCAGATATATGCTGGTCAATGATATGCGGCTGCCTTTGGCACAGCCCAAGAGTGACGCTTTGTATGAGGCGAAGCTTTGAGAAGCACTGCCTTGCGAGTATTTAGCGAGAAGAAAATTTAAGAGGAACAATTTAAGAGAGACCGGATGGGAGGAGTTTGTTTTGTCCATTGGCTTTATGTTTTTGTTTAACAGTGTGTTGCTAGGGGTAGGGCTTGCGATGGATGCCTTTTCCGTATCCCTTGCCAATGGGCTGAATGAGCCGCAGATGGGAACGCGGCGGATGTGCGGCATTGCAGGCGTGTTTGCCTTTTTTCAGGCGCTGATGCCCATGACGGGCTGGGTCTGTATTCATACGATTGTAAGCCATTTCCAAGCCTTTGAAAAGCTGATTCCGTGGATTGCGCTGGTGCTTTTGCTGTATATCGGCGGCAGTATGCTGAAGGAAGGCCTTGCGGGCGGCGGGGCAGAGGAGGAGCGCTGCGGCGTTGGCTTTATGGCGTTATTCATACAGGGGGTTGCGACCTCGATTGATGCGCTTTCGGTTGGTTTTACGATTGCGGAATATGATTTTTTTCTCGCCCTTTTGGAAGCACTGATTATTGCAATGGTGACTTTTGTGATTTGCCTCTGCGGCCTGCATATCGGAAAGAAGGTTGGCGTGAAGCTGGCAGGAAAGGCGAATATCCTTGGCGGTGTGATTCTGATTTTCATTGGTCTGGAAATTTTTGTGACAGGTGTATTTCTGTGATTTCTTAACGGATTTTTTAGGATATAAATGATTGACTTGAAGGCTTCTCTATGGCATACTGCCATATATATTATTTGAGGAGTGTGAGAATCGGCATGGATGCGGATGAGGATCGAACTTGCTTTGCTGCAACAGAATATGTCGTTGAGAAATAGAGAAAGGGTGTACTTTGCTTTTTTGGAGGCGGAGTATGCCTTTTTTGATTTTTTCGGACGTAGACAGATAGAAGCAAAGGAGAATGGAATATTATGAAAGCTATTTTACTGCAAGTGATTCTGATTGGTTTGAACGCTGTTTTTGCAAGTGCGGAGATTGCGGTTATTTCTATGAATGATACCAAATTGGAACGAATGGCGAGAGATGGGGATGCGCGGGCAAAGCGGTTAGCGGCACTGACTGCACAGCCGACAAAATTTTTATCAACGATACAGGTGGCAATTACATTGGCAGGGCTGCTTGGCTCTGCGTTTGCGGCGGAAAATTTTGCCGGTACGCTGGTGCAGGTGATACAGAAAGCGGGTATCGATGCTCCGGAACGCATTTTAAAATCATTTTCTGTTTTTCTGATTACACTGGTATTGGCATATTTCAATCTGGTTTTTGGGGAGTTGGTACCAAAACGAGTTGCGATGAAAAAGGCAGAAGGATTGGCATTGGGCATGAGTGGCATGCTGACAGGTGTTTCCCGCCTGTTTGCACCGCTAGTGGCCCTTCTTACGATTTCTACCAACGGTGTGCTGAAGCTCTTTGGAATTGACCCGACAGATGAGAAGGAGGAGGTTTCCGAAGAGGAAATCTATATGATGCTGGAGGCAGGAGAGGAAAAAGGGACGATTGATGCGGAGGAAACACGGTGGATTCGGAATGTATTTGCCTTTGATGATATTTCTGTAGAGGAGATCTGCACACATCGTGTAGATATGACTGTGCTGGGCTTGGAGGAATCGGATGCGGAATGGCAGGAAACAATTCTGCGAAGCGGCTATACATATTATCCCATTTACAAAGAGAATACAGATAATATTATTGGTGTGCTGAATACAAAGGTATATTTTCGCCTGATGGAGAAGAATAGAGAAGCTGTGATGGCGCAGGCGGTAGAGAAGCCTTATTTTGTACCTGAGATTATGAAAGCGGATGTTCTGTTTCGGAATATGAAGCAGGAGGAAAAGCTGTTTGCTGTGGTACTGGATGAATATGGCGGGGTGAGCGGCGTGATTACCCTGCATGATTTGCTGAAGCTGCTGGTAGGGGATATTTATACGGATGAAAAGGAAATTGAACAGCTTGGAATACACACATATAGAATGAAAGGCAGCACTTCTCTGGATGATGTGGCTGAGACACTTGGGATTTCTTTGCCGGTGAAGGAATATGACACTCTTGGCGGATATATCTTCGGTGTGTTGGGGCATATTCCGGAGGATGGGACAACATTTGCGTTGGAAACGGATGGCATGCAGATTCAGGTGGAACGCGTGGAAGGACATAGAATTTTGGATACCGTGGTGCGATATGAAAAAACAGAATTGCAGGAAGCGGCAGACGAGGTATAATAGGAGAGAGGATATTTTTTTGCTAACAGAACGGAGGAATTTCTATGGATGAAAAACAGAAGCAGTTGAAAAAATGGATAGATGAGAGCGACAATATTGTTTTCTTCGGCGGTGCCGGCGTTTCGACAGAAAGTGGGATTCCCGATTTCCGCAGCGAAAACGGTATTTTTCATGCCATCAATGAATATGGCGTGCGTCCTGAGGTGATTCTGAGCCACACATTTTTTGAACAGAATCCGGAGGTTTTCTTCAAATATTATAAGAAAACACTGCTTTACCCGGATGCAAAGCCTAACGACTGCCATAAGGCATTAGCGAGACTGGAAGAAATGGGGAAGCTGAAGGCGGTTATCACGCAGAATATTGATGACTTGCACCAGAAAGCAGGCAGTAAGAATGTACTGGAGCTGCATGGGACGCTGTATCGAAATTACTGCGTGAAATGCGGCAAGCAGTTCGATCTGGATTATGTGACGGCAAATGACGGCATTACGCGCTGTGATGTCTGCGGCGGTATCGTGCGCCCCGATGTGGTGCTGTATGAAGAAGGGCTGGATCAGGAAACGATTTATAAATCTGTGGATTACATCAGTAAGGCGGATGTGCTGATTGTCGGCGGCACAAGTCTGAATGTCTACCCTGCGGCAGGCTTGCTGAATTATTACAGAGGAAATAAGCTGGTGCTCATCAATAAATCTGCAACGCCCTATGACAATAAGGCGGCGCTGGTGATTGCGGAAAACATCGGTGAGGTATTTAAAAAGATTGTTTTGGATAAATAAAAGCAGAAAGCGTGAAGCGGGAGAACCTTGATTTTTCTGGGTTCTTTCGCTTTTTTTGGATTTTTTGAAAAAAGTTTGAAAAAAGTTGAAAATTATGCTTGACAAGATGGGGTACCTTTGCTAAAATAATCCTTGCACTGCGGAAGTGCTGTGAACTTTGAAAATAGAATAGCGTAAGAGAAAACACACAACCCATAGTCAATTCTGTCAGCGGAAGCTGATGAGATAATGAACTAGATTTTGCCGGTTTAGAAAAACCGGAGTT
>NZ_WQPP01000068.1:0-406 GCF_018785345.1 Clostridium sp. MCC345 | reverse complement strand
GCAGAGAGCGGATGCTCCAGCTTAGAAACATTATATATCCGGTTTAGCATTCCTGCCGAAACAAGCCATTCTATTGCTTCTTCAAAATCTCTGGCTCTTGCCCCTTCTCTCACTGCTCCATACATGAATTTTTCATTTGACTTTGCAAGCTGCGTTACAATACTGCGAAAAACCATAAGGATTCGTCCGCTATTCACCTTACCATTGTGTTTAGAAAAATCGTTTTCGTATACCTCGATCAGTTCACGTTGAATTTGAGCAATTTTAGCCGGGTCTTTATGCTTCAACCAAGAAGAAACACATTCAGGCATTCCCCCTATGATAAGATAATTGTTATAGGCTTCCAAAAGTCTATTATGAAAGATTTCCTCTATCTGCTGTTCCTTATGGATACCCTCATAATAAG
>NZ_WQPP01000067.1:0-209 GCF_018785345.1 Clostridium sp. MCC345 | reverse complement strand
AATGAAGATTTGATAAAATAATCTTCGCTGCTGAAAAAGCAGATTGATCCTTGAAAACTGAACAATGGATATGAATAAACACAACCCATAGTCAATTCAAGCAAACGGAAACGAATGCTAAAAAGACAAATTTTGCCGGTTTAGAAAAACCGGAGTTAGCCAGAAGAACTGGCTAGGAACAAAACTTTAACATAAGAGTTTGATCCTGG
>NZ_WQPP01000066.1:0-579 GCF_018785345.1 Clostridium sp. MCC345 | reverse complement strand
AAGAGTGAAGTCATGGAGATGTGCCACCGGGAGGGGCTTTACCAAATCGACCTCTTGAACGGCAGCAAGGAACGGATAACCGAACGGGAATACTGGGCGGCAAAGAAAGGGCAGCTTGCCCTTGATAAAGAGAACGCCGCCAGAGAAGCCGCAGGACAGCCGACCAAGCCCACCAAGTTTGAAACGGACAAGGCGAAGCTGCGCCGGACGATACGGCAGGCACTTTCCCAAGCTGCCAGCTTTGACGAGTTTTCTTCCCTTTTGCTGCGGGAGGGTGTGACCGTCAAGGAGAGCCGGGGGCGGCTTTCCTACCTCACACCGGACAGGACAAAGCCTATCACAGCCCGGAAGCTGGGGGACGATTTTGACAAGGCTGCTGTCCTTGCCCTGCTCACGCAGAACGCCCACAGAGCCGCCGAACAGACCAAAGCCATACCCGAATATCCTGCCGCAGTTAAAAAGCCGTTACAAGGGGAAAAAACCACAAAAACCACCCCGGCAGACAACACCTTGCAGCGCATGGTTGACCGGGAAGCCAAGCGAGCCGAGGGCAAGGGCGTGGGCTATGACCGCTGGGCG
>NZ_WQPP01000010.1:0-826 GCF_018785345.1 Clostridium sp. MCC345 | reverse complement strand
GGAAAAAAGACCATTCCAGCCGCCGTTTCTTGCTCATTCTTGGCATGGGTGCGCTCCTTTCTGCCGTTTCCGCTGGTGTGGCGGTATCGGCGGTAATTCTGTATCATCTCGGTATCATTTTCGGGGTTTTTCTGCCCTGTAAGCCCGTTAAAAAATCCTTTGGTATTGCGGATAGGGTGCGGGGCAGCCCCCTTGTTCTGTATGGGTTCGGGTACATTTTGGGGCGGTTTTTATCGCTCCTGTTCCTGCCTTTTCACAGGCTTGCGTTCCCGGCGTAAAATCTGGTCGATATTGCCCTTGACAGTCTGTAAGCGGCGGTATTCCTCCCGTTTTGCCCGGTAATCGTTGTAGCCGCTGTTTTTCTCTTTGATAAGGCTTTCAATCTCTGCTTGCAGGGCTTTATAGCTCGGCAGCTTGGAAATGCCGTTCTCCCTGAAATAGCGGGCGGCTGCGTCTGCTATGATAAAGTCGCTTTCATGCTTCTGTCGGTAGGCTGCTTTTGCCTTGGCGTTTTTCTGCTGTTTCAGCCCGTCCCGGACAGGGCGGGTCTTGGAATAGGCAAGCACCTGCCGTTGCAGCTCCTTTTTCCCGTTCAGTGTCTTTTCCACCTGCTTCAGCTCTGTAAGGCTTTCCTGCATGGCGGCATAGGCGGCAGAACAGGCTTCGTCCAGTTCCTCCGGGGAAGAAAAGCCGTACTGCTGGTAGGCGGTAACGGTAGCTGCCATTTGCTTTAGATTGTGCTTTGACGCCCAGCGGTCATAGCCCACGCCCTTGCCCTCGGCTCGCTTGGCTTCCCGGTCAACCATGCGCTGCAAGGTGTTGTCTG
>NZ_WQPP01000065.1:0-1334 GCF_018785345.1 Clostridium sp. MCC345 | reverse complement strand
GTTTATTCGTTACTCCGGAAGGCGGCCTTCGTACATAATACTCAGTTCACCATACACCTGTGCCCAGTTTCGAATCGTGCTGGTCCATTTTTTCGTAGCTTCAAAAGTAGCAAGATACAGCGCCTTTAAAAGGGCTGTATCGCTTGGAAATACGCTTCTCTGGCGGTTCAGCTTCCGGTAGGTGGAATTCAGTGATTCTATCGCATTTGTCGTGTAAATGACCTTCCGGACCGTTGCTGAAAATTTGAAAATCGGAGAAATCGCATCCCAGTTGGACTTCCAGCGTTTCATGGAATTCGGATATTTCGGTGTCCATTTTTCGGTCACATGGTCTAATGCTGCCAATGCCTTTTTCTCATCTGCCGCCTGATAAATCGTCTTCAGGTCTGTGGCAAAGGCTTTTCTGTCCTTATCAGGAACATATTTCAGCGTATTTCTTACCTGATGTACAATGCAGCGCTGGTATTCCGTCTTGGGAAAAGCTGTAGCGATCGCTTCTTTGATTCCGGTTAACCCATCTGCACAGATGATGAGTACATCTTTTACACCTCGATTTTTCAGTTCATTCATAACGGAAAGCCAGTATTTTGCGCTTTCGTTATCACCAACGCTGATGGTTAGAACCTCCTTCTTTCCTTCCGTATTAATCCCAAGAATTACATAAGCTGCAAGCTTTCGAATCATACCATTGTCCCTTACAGAATAATGGATTGCATCGATGTAGAGAATCGGATACACCTCATCCAAAGGTCGGTTCTGCCAGTCTTCGATCTGCGGCAGGATCTTATCCGTTACATCAGAAATGAAGCTTTCCGAGGTCTCAAAACCATAGATGTCCTCGATAGTTTCCGAAATCTGCCGGGTAGTCATTCCTTTGGCATACATGGAAATGATCTTCTGGTCAATATCTGAAATATCCTTCTGACGCTTTTTCACAATCTGCGGCGAAAAGGTTGATTTTCGGTCCTGCGGCACTTCGATTTCCATGGAACCGTACCGGCTGTTGACCTGTTTATGCTTATAACCGTTGCGATAATCATCGTTATCTGAGCGTTCTGATTTTTCGTAGCCGAGGTGGTCATCCATTTCAGCCTCCATCATTTCCTTGATGGTGCCGCCTAAAAGGTCCTTGAGCGCATCCTGAATGTCTTCTGCAGACTGGATATCGTACTCTTCAAGGAGCTGATGAATAATGTTTCGTTTTCCTTCTGTCATTTGTACGCGATGTACAGGTTTCTTTTGCTTTGCCATAATAAAAGGTCCTCCTAATGATATTTATTGTATCATAGAAGAACCTTCTAAACATTATTTTACAGAAAAAGTCTCACATACCC